>JBBSPJ010000311.1:0-5318 GCA_038258905.1 Cytophagales bacterium | reverse complement strand
TACATCCGCATAACTTTTCTTCAATTTTTTAACTCCCTCAATTAATTGGGTAGCACCACCTGACCTCTTTTCCATTTTACTAGAATTTAAAATGGTGAAATCGTGGCTTTGCGCAGTGAGCAAACCTTTGCTAAACACAGTAACGATTGCGCTTGATAAAATAAATCTTACTCTTTTCATAATTAGAGTGGTTTAATGTTAATGCGTCTAATACAGATACTAAGCAACTGATATTCTAACTAAAATAAAACCGATCTAGGACGAAGACCCGGTTTTACTGTCCGAAAGTACTGTTTTACTGTCCGAAGGAATTAATCACGAAATACTTAATAAATTTTTTTGCCCGAGCATTAATGCAAAACACCTGCCTTCAAGGGGGAAGAGGCATACACGTTCTTTAAATTGTTGATTAGTGATTAAGGAAAATGGCGGTAGAAATTAAATTTTTCTATGAATTTAAGCGCGAAACTCTAATCATCAAAGGAATTCTAGCTCTAGGCGGGTCAGATCTAGTTGGATAGGGTTGTTGTCAGTACTATTAAGATAAGGCCATTTTCTCACCCAAGGGGTGACCAGCCTTTGACTGGTAGTTAAAATATAAGCTTAACTTAAGAAAACCGGGGTTGTTATATGAGGGGAATAAAAGCGTATTGCTTTCGTACGAGATAATTCAATCGCTTCTAAATAGTTTGGATTCGCTTAAGCAGTTCTTCCTTTACCGTCTTCGTTACTGGAATAGCCTTGGTTCCAACAACAATGTTGGTAGTAGCTATTTCTTTGATATGAGCAATATTGATGATAAACGATCGATGAATTCTTAAAAAATGCTGTGAAGGTAATTTTTCATCCAGCTCTTTGAGTGTAGTCACAAGCAAATACTCTTTATCGCTTGAAAATATACGACAGTAATTTCTTTCTGCTTCAATATAAAGAATGTCCTTGATGTAGACTTTTACCATGGAATTGAAATGTCTAACAAAAAGACTGTCGCTTAAAATGAAAGGTTTTTCATTCTCGGAGGCAATTTCCGCTTCAGAAGAGCTATTCATTTGACTGATAGTGAGCTCTAGTGTGCGTTGCAAATCTAATTTCTTAAAAGGCTTTGATATAAAACCATAAGGATGCGTTTCTTTGGCTCTATTGAAATGTTCATCATCGGTATTAGCTGTTAGATAAATTATAGGAATGTTCTGTGTTTTTTGCATCTCCACTGCAGTTTCAATGCCATCTAAAGATCCCTTTAGATTGATATCGAGTAGTAGTATGTCTGGCGGATTATCTTGTATCTGCAGTAATGCCTCCTCTCCTCTTGGAACTATACCTATTACCTCGTAACCTAATGTTGTAAGTTGTAAGGAGATATTTGCACCAATAAGCATTTCATCTTCAACAATCAATATTTTAAATTTTTCGCTCATTTACGCGCTTTTTTTAAGTAAGAAATCAAATTCAACATGAGTTCCTTTGTCTATTCGCTCTCTCATTTTGCCATTTAGTTGCTGTGTAAGCAATTGCACCAACTGCGTGCCGAAACCCGTACCTTTTGGAGCTATACCTACTACTTTACCCACTCCATTATCGTTAACTTTTAATTTTAAATAATTATCGGTAGTTTTTTCTAAACTGATATGTATAGTACCTTGTTCATTTTCAGGAAAAGCATACTTGAGCGCATTAGTTAAAAGCTCGTTTACAATAAGCCCTATAGGCACAGCCGTATCCACATCCAATTCTAAATCATCCATTGCACATTCAATCTTCACTTTTTCTTCGGCATTAAAGGTGTCAAGTATTCCTTCGCTTAGGTTGATGAAATAATCTCTCATTTCAATGCTCCCTAAGTTTGTACCCTGATATAATTTTTGATGGATAATCCCCATGGACTGTACCCGGTTTTGACTGGCAATCATGGCATCTTTAGTGGCAGAGTCTTCTAATTGGGCAGATTGTAATGAAATTAAGCTCTTTACCAGCTCTAGATTATTTTTAACACGATGGTGAATTTCTTTGAGGAGCAGTTCGTTTTCTGCATTGCGTTTATCAAGCAACTCATTTTTATGGCCCAACTCTCCATTCAACTCCTTTAATTTCTGATTACTCCTCTGTTTAAGTCTAAAATTACGATAGAGTAATCCGAGCAACAAAGCCCCAATAAACAAGGCAACAATATAAATAAATTGTTGCTGTTGATTAGCAGCAAGCTCTTTATCCTGTTTGAGCACATTCATTTGTAATTCACTTTCACGAAGGCTTCTTTCATTTCTTTCAATTTCAATGATATTATTAGCCTCTGAATATTCAATATAATAATCAAGAGCGGTCTTATAATCTCCTTTAAGGGCATACAAATCTGATAATTTTGCGATAAATTCGGCTGTATTTGCTTTTGTATTAATCGCAATTGAGGACGCCTTGGCAATTTCATAATATGCTATTGCTTTGTCGAGCTTGCCCTCTGTCTCGGCAATATCTCCTAAAAGAACATGTGAAAATTGATAAACATCTATAGTGCGTAGATTGTATTCCTCTAGAAATTTTATGTTTTTAGATAAGTACGGTTTTGCCTCTTCGTATCTTTCTCTTGCTATCAGACTGCTGCCCATTGCGTAAGAGTGCCAGGCATGATGAAAGGGGTTGGTTATTTGAGGTAAAAGTTCTTCAATTTGTTGTAAATAATAGTCGCTTGAATCAGGGTTTGCAAGGTCTTCATAATGGTATGATAAAAGCTTGTAAATGAGAATAAGCGCCTCATTCTTTTCTGGGAAATCTGAATTCCGATAGCCAATCAAACTTTCATTTAAACAACTAAAAGATTTTTTTTGCTCCTCAGGCAATTCATATTGATAAAGAAACCTGCCTTTATCTTTCAATATTTTAAGCTGGATTTCAAGTCGCTTATCATTTTTTAGCAAGTCTACAGCTTTTACAAAAAGTTCTAGCCCTGGCTTTGGCTCTCCTCTTATAATTTTTATCAAAGCCCAATTGAGTAATAAATCATAACCTAAAACCTTATCTTTTTTACTCTCCGGGATTTTTTCGTAATAAGCCCAACCTATGGGTGCCAGTGAATCCACTACGTTAAAGTTATGCGACCTATTAGCTCTATCTGTGATATCTCGGTACAATTCAGCCAAACGTTGATATTGTAGAGGCTGGCTATTTTGAAGTAAAGTAGCCGCTTTATCAAAATAAAAAACTGTGCTGTCCCGATTAAAATGGGGCATTTCCTTATACCATAGTGCCTTTTCCTGGTAGGTTTTACTCAAAATAGCCACTTGATCAGAAGAAAGGTCTTGACCAGCACTCTTTGCAATCAACAAAAGAAGAAATGAAATAGTAGTAATTATTTTAAACATACTTTTTAATTGCTGGGTTGGGAGCCCTTAGATCAGAATAAATATACAAAGACTTCTTAGTAAAATACACATATGTTGTGTAAAAAATTAAATAAAATGGGAAAATCTTATATTTCATCCTTATTACGTGTTGGGAAGCGAAATACAAAATTACCCCTGCGTAAGAGGAGTGCGGATAAAAAGTCTGAGCTATATTAATTTCTTTCGCTCATGATTGCCTAAAAACCGAGCAAATTGAACACGATTATTGGGAGGGTCTTTTTAACTAGGGTTAAGCAAGCCATAGATCATACATGCTCTTGAAGAAGGTCGACTTATAAATTCACCAATGTTTTCAATACACCATCTATTACTTTTGCCATCCTGGCAATATCCAGCGTTTCCATTTGATCAGATTTTTCGTGATAGTTTTTATTTCTATAGAAAGCAGTATCTGTTATCATCAAGGCGCTGAATCCAAATTTCCAGTAATTCAAATGATCTGAAAAATCAATGCCCGGCAAAGAGGGTGGGCCAGTAAATTTTTTCGTTTTTATAATTCTTGTGCTTTTATACCTTTTGGCAAACTTACTTGTGAATTTTCCAGGGCTAAATTTCTTTACCAAAGTAATATAATCTCCTCTATTTCCATACAAAATTGATAATATACTAATGGATAGCCCTGAGATTTCTTTTCGTCTTTGAAAAAGCCTATCATTTCCAAAGAAACCATACCGTAAACATCTGCATTACTTTCCATTAAAGACTGCGGATGAATATAAATGCCCATATATTCAGTTCTGAAATAGGGGGGTTCTTCCAAAGTATTGGCTACCAAGTCCAATCTATAATTGAGCTCTTTTCCTTCTAATAATCGGGCAAGTTGCAATAAGTTTACAACTCCACTTGCATTATCGTCAGCTCCTTCCTGGTTGCCCCAAACATCGTAATGTGCCCCGATGATAATTCTCCTTTTATCTCGGTGCCGAAAGTGGCAATTACATTTTTATAAAGTTGATCTTTTACTTTGTAAGGTTGATAAGAAACCATATCTGAATATTGGTTAAATACTTGATAAATATAAATGGCCGTTTTATTAAGCTGCTCAATATTATGGTGATTTCGAAAACCTTCAGTTTTTGTTATCTTTTGTAAGTGTAATATGATTAGGCTAGTTTCTACTGTATCATTAGCGATGACAAAATAGCTAGCGTGTAAGAAAAACAAGAGTAAGGTATAATTGGCTAATTTTATAAGGCAACTTTATAAACCTTATAAATATAGATAAATGCTGTGAGATTTTTATACCTCAATTAAATTCTCAATTGCTAAAAAATGAGTTAATTTATTGCTTTTAGTAAAAATAGGTAGAATTTCAATATTGCAGATATAATCAGAGCCATCTCTGCGATAGTTAATAAGTTTGGTTTTTACAGGTTCTCTTCTACTTATGGCCTCTCTTATTTTGCTTCTTTCTTCTGCCTTGGTTTCTATGCCTTGTAAAAAGGATGGTTTTTTTCCTAACGCAAAGGTAGGCGGATAACCTGTTAAGGATTTAAACCCTGTACTCACCCATTTAATTTTCTGATGAGCATCAGTCAATACTAAAGCATCAAATTTTTTCTCTTGTAATATATCAAAATCCATCTCCCAATCATATCTTTCTGATAGTTCCTCCAGGCATTCATAATCAAGGGTCCCTATCACTTTTTTCATGTTGGAAGAAGCTACATCCCAGCACATTATTGGATGGATGACTTCTATGGATGCATTTAGTTTATCTAAAGTTGCGGCCTCAATATTGGCATTTGGATTCATTAAATGAATATCCAGTGAAATCATAATTTCATTTATGTTAAAGTATAAAAGTTCTGCGCTTATTTTTAAGCCCAATAATTTATAAAAGAATCCTAATTGTCTGTTGTGTTTAAAAAACAAAGGCAATTAATCTACAAATATAGCTTGCTTATACTACTTATACGC
>JBBSPJ010000310.1:0-5319 GCA_038258905.1 Cytophagales bacterium | reverse complement strand
ATCATTCAGGAAGGGGCTCATCTAACAATTAAAAATTCTTTGCAGCCAAAACAGCACCCGGATAGTGAGAGCACAGGTATTGGTTTAGATAATATTCAAAAGAGATATGCCCTTTTGAGTGATTCGCTACCTACAATTCAAAAAATGGAAAAAGAATTTATTGTAGTCCTGCCTCTTTTGCAGCTAACAGAAAATCAATTTCAGAAAGAAGAACTAAAGAAATGAGAGTATTGATCATAGAAGATGAAAGACTGGCAGCTACGCGTCTTAAACAATTGATTGTAAACTGCTTGCCGGAAGCTGAAATATTTGGCCATTTAGATAGTATTTCCTCAGCAGTGCAGTGGTTCCAAAAAGAAACAGCACCTGACCTTATCTTTTGCGATATACAGTTAGCTGACGGACAAAGCTTTGAGATTTTTAATCAAGTAAAAGTTGATACACCCATCATTTTCACAACAGCCTTCGATCAATTTGCTCTAAAGGCATTTAAGTTGAATGCTATTGATTACCTTTTGAAACCTATAGACCCTCAGGAGTTAGAACAAGCTATCACAAAGTTAAAATCGGGAAGAATGCAACCATCTGTCGATCTTAACTTGCTAAAAACTTTATTACAGACTGAATCAGTAAGTCAGAAAAGTCGGTTCATGGTAAAAATTGGAGAAAAAATCCAAAGTATTCCCGTTGAAGAAGTGGCATACTTTTTCAGTGCTGAGAAAACTACTTTTATGCAGTTAAAAGATAGCGGAAGGAGGTATATTTTAGATTATACCTTAGATCAAATTGAAGAAATGGTAAACCCTGCGAAATTCTTCAGAATCAACAGGAAATATATAAGCTCTTTTGATGCAATAGGAGAAATTTACAGCTACTCTAACAGCCGCCTCAAAGTTGAATTAAAGGGTTGCGATGATAATGATATCCTCATCAGCAGAGAAAAAGTTTCCGCTTTTAAAGAGTGGCTAGATGGATGAAAACAGTGGATATTTATCTGTTTCATCTTGTTTTATTGTAAAAAAGAGAGCAGAATCTCTATTAATTTCAAATTTGCTCATGTTTTTCTTCCTCTTCATTAACTGCTTTATTATCTTTGAAATATCAAATCAAGTAGTGCCTTTAAAAGGAGATCTTGTTTTGGAAAAGCGCTACTATGAAGATAAATACTTATCATCTTCTTTTTTCAAATAACAGATGGATAAAAAGTCTGTCAATAATTCTATTCATTTATTTCAGTGGCACAATAGCTCACCATTCGTTAAGAATGTATTGCCAGGAACAAGATGAAATTAATATTGAATTATGTGATTTTCCTTTAACAGAATCTGAAGGTTCAACAGAGTCTGATTCTCACCAAAAAAATACGATTGACAATTCCGAAGAATTCATAGCCATAGATAAATCTGACTATTCTTTATTCTTAATAGAAAATAGTTTAATTTTTCATATAAGGAATGCTTCACTTACTGGCCGAATAAAAGAATTCCCCACACCTCCTCCAAAACATAACGTTTTTTCTATTTAGTATCTATCCATTGTATCTTTCGTAAGATATATTTTAGTATTTTATCTTTTTTTTTACTCACATTTAACTTGGAAACTTGAACTAATTTTTTATTTCATGAATAAATTTCACCCATTAAAGAATTTTAAATCCGACATTCCTGCAAGTATTGTTGTTTTCCTTGTTGCTTTGCCCTTATGTTTAGGTATAGCCTTAGCCTCTGGCGCTCCCTTATATTCTGGTCTAATTTCTGGAATTATTGGTGGTATTGTAGTTGCCTCAATAAGCGGTTCACCAGCAGGAGTTAGTGGACCGGCTGCCGGCCTTGCCGTAATTGTGCTGGGGGCAATACAGGATTTAGGCTCCTTCGAAATATTCCTAATGGCAGTAGTACTAGCTGGTGTTGTTCAATTAATTATGGGATTTTTAAAAGGTGGGATTATCGCTTATTACTTCCCTTCTTCTGTTATTATGGGGATGTTATCAGGTATTGGTATAATTATATTTATAAAACAAATACCACATGCATTTGGCTACGATAAAGTACCGGAAGGTGAGTTTAGTTTTATGCAAAGCGATGGTGAAAATACCTTTTCAGAACTTGTAAAAATGTTAGATTATATCAGCCCCGGAGCTATTATAATTACAGTTGTTTCCTTGGCTATTTTATTACTCTGGGAAACTAAAACAATGAAAAAGCAGAAAATATTTCAGTTGATTCCGGGGCCACTGGTTGCCGTTATTTCTGGTATATTATTAACTCAGTTTTTCATTTCACTACCCAATTTTGCTTTACGTAGCGATCAAACAGTAAATGTGCCATTGGCAGAAAGCTTTAGTGGCTTCTTAAGCAATTTCACTTTTCCTGATTTAGCCGCTTTATCCAACCCTCAAATATATGTAACTGCCTTGGTAATTGCAGTTGTAGCCAGTTTAGAAACTCTTTTATGTGTAGAAGCTACTGATAAACTTGATCCATATAAGCGTGTAACCCCTACTAACAGGGAACTTAAAGCTCAGGGAGTGGGTAATATCATTTCCGGATTAATTGGGGGCTTGCCAATTACTCAGGTAATTGTAAGAAGTTCAGCTAATATCCAATCCGGCGGAAAAACTAAAGCCTCAGCTATAATTCATGGATTTTTAATTTTAGGAAGTATAATAGCCATCCCTCATGTACTTAATCTGATACCACTTGCTACTTTGGCAGCTATTTTATTTATAGTGGGTTATAAATTGGCTAAACCCTCCGTTTTTAAGAAAATGTTTAAACAAGGAAGAGGACAATTTATTCCGTTCATTGCTACAATAATAGGTATTGTTTTTACTGATTTACTGATAGGACTTGCTATAGGGTTGGTGATAGCTATTTTTTATGTCCTTCTCAATAATTATCAGATTACGCATTTCACTAAGCGAGAAAAAGAAAATGGAACAGAAAAAATCAGGATAGTTTTAGCACAGGAATTGACCTTTATTAATAAAGCAACCATATTAAAGGCATTATCTGGCATTCCTAATGATGCAATTGTAGAGATAGATGCAACTAATACCCATTATATGCATCACGACATCTTCGAAATCATTGAAGATTTCAGAATAAGTGCTGATAGCAGAGATATAGAAGTCACTATTAAAAACCTTCATGAACCGGTTGAGGGGCCTACCCCACCAAAACTCACTGTATCAACTCATTCTGAGAAAGGTGAAAATATTAAAGAATCAATTCATTAAATTATAACACTCAAATAAATTATGAAAACACACACTGAAATAAGCCAATCGGCATTAAGCCCAAAACAAGCGCTAACAATATTAGAAGAAGGTAATGAGAGGTTTGTACAAAATCTAAGAGCTAATCGTAACCTATTGCAGCAAGTAAATGAAACAAGGGAAGGTCAATTTCCTTTTGCAATAGTTTTGAGCTGCATTGACTCAAGAGTACCTGCGGAGATGATTTTTGACCAGGGCTTGGGAGATATATTTAGTGTAAGAATTGCAGGCAACTTTGTAAATGAAGATATACTGGGAAGCATGGAATTCGCTTGTAAGGTGGCCGGTTCAAAGCTTATTGTAGTACTGGGTCATTCAAGCTGTGGAGCCGTGAAAGGCGCTTGCAATAATGTAGAACTAGGTAATTTAACAGGCCTATTAAAAAAATTAAAGCCAGCGGTAGATGCTGTTGAAACGAGTGGAGAAAGAAATGCTTCTAATGCAGATTTTGTGCAAAAAGTAGCTGATAAAAACGTAGAGCTTACTATGGCATTAATTAAGGAAAAAAGCCCGGTACTAAAAGAAATGTTAGAAGATGGATCTCTTGGATTAGCTGGTGGAATGTATGATGTAAGCAGCGGTGAAGTTGAATTCTATCACCAACCTTAATTACAGTTTACTTAAAAACCCTAAGCCTTTTCATTCCTAAAAGCTTAGGGTTTTAATAAATATTCGAACTATTATAATTATTCTATGCAAAGCAGGCTCTAATTACTCGTTTCCTTTTTTGGTATAAATTTCCACCACTCCATTTTTAGCCTTTTTACCATACTTCTTAATAGCTTTTTCACCTTTAAGGACTTCTATTTTCTCTATTTTATTTGGCTTAATATTTTTCAAATAAGATTGTTGGGCAGGCACTCCATCTACAAAATATAGAGGCTGATTTTCTTTATCAAAACCTACGTAATTCCTATCATCCCGATCAAATGAATTGATAAGCAATGCTCGGTCTTCTTCTGTAAAATCGTCTTTTGTATAAATTTCTATCGCTCCAAACTCTGCTTTCTTCCCATACTTTTCAATAGCATTTTCTCCTTTTAAAACACAAATAGAACTTATCTTATTAGGTGCTAATTCAGATAAATTTGAAGAACCTATCCCTAATATTTTATCATCTAAAACAATTAACACTGAGTCCACAGGAATCTCCATTTCATTTAAAGCTTTGGAGTCTAATTTTGCAGTATCTTGAGTTTTAACTAAGTCAAATATAACCTCTGTAGCTGTTTTCATTGATAGCACAGACTCCAACTTATTTAACTTACTTAGTTCAGTATTTCTCAATTGATTAGATTCAAGTAAATCCTTATTCGAAAATTCTAACGAGCCATGCACTGTAAATTGATCAAATCTTGAAGTTTTATCTGCTTTTTCAGTCTTTAATTTACTGCCTGAAGTTTCACTTTTAGTTTCATCCTCCCATTTATCAAACTCTGTTGTATAATGTTTGCCTCCATTTGTGTGAAAACGATAAATTACATCATTTTCACTTTTAGCTTCTAATTTTATGCCGTTATCTTCCGAAAGATAGTTTTTGCTATACACTCGAAATTCAGAACCTTCATTTACACGAAGCATCCCACTTAACTCTGTATATTTTATTGCATAAGTATTGTTTAAAGATTGCTGTACATCATCTAACCATAAAGTATTTTTTTCATCTCTAGCTTCAGTATAAATAGTATTATCAGTTATAAATAAAGTGAATTCTCCATCATTCTTTTCTATTTTTATCTGAACTTTTTCTTCAAGCTTTAAATTTTCTGAGGCTTTCATTTCAAAGCTATCATAATTGAGAAGAGTAAAACTCATTAAAAAAAATGTTGAGCATAACAAGCCTAAAAATGGTTTTAGGGAATAAGCTTTTGATTGATTTTTTGAAAATAGTCTCATAATTCTTTTATTTAATTGCGAACTTTTATTCGAAAAATGAAGGCTTAAATAGTTGTTTCCATGCCTAAATTCCTCCACACTGAGTAATGCTTTTGCATAGTTTAAAGGGTTATTGATTTGATTAATCACTGCATCATCACAGGTAT
>JBBSPJ010000309.1:0-5332 GCA_038258905.1 Cytophagales bacterium | reverse complement strand
GCTTTTTCAAATAAGTAAATACCTCTTTAATAAAGCCCATACCATAAGCAAAAAGCTGGGTAAAAGAGGTGGCAATACTTAAAAATGCTACTTTTAGCTCTTTTGTTTTAATCAGTGCATCAATGAAAATTAGGAGAAAATAACTACTAAAAAGTAAGGCCCCTATTATAAATATATTTGGGTTAAAGGGCACCAAAAATAGGGTAAGTAACCAAAAAATAAAGGTCATACTAAATACCATTGGAAAAAGATGAACCAGCTTCAGCTCATTTTTATAAAACCTGAAAACGTTAATACGACCCCTGCCAAAAAAGAATAATTGTCTATAAAACTGCTTCAAGCTCGTTCTTCTTTTGTGATACACTTTTGCATCTGGAATTAAGCCCATTTTAAAACCTGCACGCTCAATTCTAATGCTAAACTCTAAATCTTCGGCCATTCTGGTAATAACATAGCCGCCGGTTTTCTCAAAAACTTGTTTAGAAATACCCATATTAAAGCTTCTTGGTCTGAATTTATCCACTTTCACTTTGCCTCCTCTAATTCCACCGGTCGTGAAAAAAGAAGTCATTGAATAGCTAATGGCCTTTTGTATCGGGCTAAAGCTACTCATTGCTGCATCCGGTCCACCAAAAGCATCTAATGGGTTTTTCTGTAAGTAATTATCTATAATTTGAAAATAATCGGGAGGGATAATACAATCTGAATCAAAAACGATAAAATAATCACCTTTAGCTCTTTCAAAACCTGCATTACGACTAAAGCCCTGACCAGTATTATTTTTATAAAAATATTTAAGATCTAGTTTACCTTTAAAAGGGGAGCATATAGCCTCGCATTTCAGCTTTTTGTCAGAACCATCTTCTATAATGATTACTTCAAAGTTTTTAAAACTTTGAAGTGTGAGGCTTTCCAGCAGTTCTTTAATCTCATCAGGCCGATTAAATACGGGTATTATTACAGAATATAACCTCATTAAAATCCTTTTTCTTCCTCCACAATATACTCTAATTTTTTGGGAGAATTCATAGTGATCATTTCACCTATAAAGCCTGCTAAAAACAACTGTACCCCAACAATTAGAGCTACTAAAGCAAGGAAAAACAAAGGCTGGTCTGTAATCTCCCTCACCGGAAGATGCTGATTTATTTCATAGAATTTTCTACCTATAATGTAAATAGTCATAAAAAACCCAAAAATGAATGAGAGAGTGCCCATTGTTCCAAAAAAATGCATAGGGCTCTTCTTAAATTTAGACACAAAAGTAATGGATAGTAAATCTAAAAATCCGAATAAAAATCTTTCCAGTCCGTATTTTGTTTCACCGTATTTTCTGGCACGGTGCACCACTACTTTTTCACCTATTTTACGAAAGCCGTTCCATTTGGCAATTACAGGTATATAGCGATGCATTTCGCCATATACTTCAATATTTTTTACTACCTTTTTCTTATAGGCTTTTAAACCACAATTAAAATCGTGCAGCTTAATACCTGATATTTTACGAGTGATAAAGTTAAAGAATTTAGAAGGTATGGTCTTGCTGATCGGGTCGTGCCTTTTCTTTTTCCAACCGCTTACAATATCATAGCCTTCATTAATCACCATATTGTATAATTCAGGTATCTCATCAGGGCTATCCTGCATATCTGCATCCATCGTTATTACCACATCTCCTTTGGCAGCAGCAAATCCGGTATGTAAAGCAGCAGATTTACCATAATTCCTTGAGAATTTGATCCCTTTTACTGAGTGATGTTGAGTTGATAACTCAGAAATAACTTTCCAGGAGTCATCATTACTGCCATCATCCACCATAATAATTTCATAAGGGAGCATAGGATGCTCTTTCATTACGCGCTGAATCCACTCATTGAGTTCCTTCAATGATTCGTCTTCATTAAAAACGGGTATAACTATACTAATGGCGTACGACATATTTTAATTCTGATAAGGTCTTTGAGCCTCATTAGTTCTCATGAATAAAGCAGTGATTGGGGTTAAAATTACTCCAATAATTAAACTATTCCTCACTAACCTGCCAATAATCTGTAAATTGCTTTGACTCTGGGCAGATAACAAAAATTCATCATAAGCTTTTTCATCAAACTGATCGACAATCATTTCTTTCTGCACTACTACCCTATCTACACTGATCATACGATATTCATTAAAATGAGCTGTGTCAAAAAACTCACTGTACAGTAGCAATAGGACAGCATATGATATAGAGAAAAAGATGATATATAATAAACCCATGGAAAAGCCCTGCCAAAACCTCAAGCCATCATCGGATAAATCCTTAAAATATTTTATGCTGAAAAATAAAAATATGGCCAATAAAGGTCCTAGAAAGATAATATTACTAATATAAATGATAGGGTTTTTATCTAATAGTAATATGATAAAAAACATTATCACCACAAATATAACGGCAATCTGGCTAAATCTTAAAGGGGCTTTAACAAGTAATTTCATACAATTTAAGAATTAATGTAAGTGTCGATATACTGCTGACCATTATTAAATACAGCTAAAGCTCTGGCCTTAAAATCATCGCCCATAAAGGGACTATTATCGCTTTTGGACTGATTGCTATCCTGATCGAACACCCATTGATGATCCACAGTAAAGATTGTTAAATCAGCAGTTTGACCTTCCTCAATTGTATTAACCGGTATTTTTAAAATTGTTTTAGGATTTAAGGTGATGCATTTGATAAAAGTTTCTAATTCAATTTTATCCAGCAAATACTTTGCATATAAACTGAACAAAATTTGCACACCCATAATACCAAATTCAGCATAATCGAACTCCAGCTGTTTGTGGTCTCTATCGTAAGGTTGGTGACTTGAAACAATTACATCAATAGTGCCATCATTTACCCCTTTTATTAAGGCTTTAATATCTTTTTGTGTGCGCAGAGGAGGTGAAACCTTATAATTGGCATCAAAGCTTTCTAAATTAGAATCATCTAGTATTAAATGATGAATATTTACATCACAAGTAACATTTAGACCTTCCTTCTTGGCTTTTTTGATTAAATCAACACTTTTAGCGCTACTTAAACAAGTGAAATGTATTTTACCTCCGGCATATTTTAACAGCTCCAAATCGCGTTGTATCATTAGCTCCTCAGCCAAATGGGGGATGCCTTTAAGTCCCAAACCAGTGCTTACTATTCCTTCACTCATTTGCCCAAACATAGCCAGGTTTTTATCTTGAGGGAAGTTAATCAGTAAGCCGTCAAACTTCTGTAGATACTGAAGCGACTTCACCAAAATATCGCTGTTCCACAAAGGCTGGGTACCATCAGTAAAAGCGGGCACACCTGCATGGTGTACATCCAGCATTTCATTAAGGTTTTCGCCATCGCAATTGATGGTTACTGCCGAAGCAGGGTACAAAACAGCTGCTTTACCTGTGTTTTTAGCAAAAATAGAAGAAAAATCACTCTTATTTTGTAAAACTGGTTGTGTATTGGGCATCAATAAGCCACCCCCAAAACCACCACTTATTAATGCATTTGATAAACTTTCTAAATCTTCACGGTATTCTTCTCCAGGCTCTCCACTGAAAACGCGCATATCAAACCAGGAATTGGAAGCCATCAATCCCGGCTTGTTAATAGTGACATCTACCTTCCCGATTTCATCTGGGTCAATGGCAGCTATTTTCCCATTTTCAATTAACAAACCCACCTTTTTCAGATGTAATTTGCTATTCGGGGCTATTATTTTTATTTCCTTTATGTGAGTGCGCATACTATTTAAACAAGCGAATTATTAAAACCTCAGCTAATAAACTGAGCAAAGCTAATATTAAGAAATATTTCCACAAAGGAAAACCGTTTTTGCTTTCTAAAAGATAATCTTCTAAAGTAGATACATCGAAATCATCTAAAACTGTAATATTTCCTGCATCAGAAAATAACTCCTTCAATTCTGTACTGGTGTAGAAACTATTCTGACTTTCAATTTTAGGGTAGTTAAATGCCAGATAACTATATAGCGAATCAGATTTAGCATCTCTTAACTCATAAAAACCTGCGTTTATTTCCTGCCTTGGCAATATTAAGCTGATGGTATTTCCTTGAATTCTTTGATCTGGTATTAATTCCTGACTATCATTCTTTAATTTTAGAACAGTACCTGAAGGAATATTTTTATTATTAAAACTGATAATTTTCTGATCTAAAAAATGATAAAGAATGGCATTTTCCTGCTTACCTGAAAAAGCAATTTTATAAAAAATGGGAAGGAATAAACCGTGCCTACTAAAATTTGTGTACTCCTTATTAAATGGAACTGAAAAAGTATAAATATTTTGAGCATTTCCCGTTCTACTCAAAAACGGATAGCCATTAATGTAGGATAAAAGTGATTGACCCGACCGCCAATTTAAAAACAGCTGAGCTGATGGCATCTCCATATTTCTGTCTATGTTTTTAAATATATTCTCATAAAATGGATTTTTAATATCAGGTGTTTGTAGCTTTATCTTTTCACTAGTTTGATTGTATTGAGTAACATTATTTAACCCAAAGACATTTAATAGTTTAGTTCCTTTAAAATCTTTTTGAGGGACTAGCACTAAGATTTTACCCATATCTGCAAAGCTTTTTAAAGCCTCTGACTTAAAAGAATCGAAGTTAGCACCCATTTTCACAATGGCTACATCGTAATTATCAAGCGTTCTAAAAGAATAATTATTTATATTTTCTGAAGTGAAATCAAATAAATCATTTTGCTCAAAAACTGCTCTTAAGTTGGGGTCACTTACCACATCTTCCAACAGAATTACTTTTATTTTTCCTGAATTAAGCTGTGTGAAATAAAAGCTATTATCAAATCCTACGATGGCATCGTCAGAATTAAAAGTGAATTGCTGCAATTTTTGATTTCGATTAGCTTGTAAACTAAAAGAGAGCGTATCATTTAGTTGCGAAGTGGCATCAATTTGCCGGGTTCCACTTAAATTATTATTTCTTTGCAAAGATATATTCACTGCATCGAGTTCTCCTGTAGCTTTTGTTTTTAAAATAATAGCTTCTTCCAAAGAGCCATCTGTTTTATTGGCAATCCAAACCGAATCCCAAATTAAGTTTGAAGGTGTAAATTGATAGGGCGGCATCATTATAAATTGAATACTGCTATCAGCAAAAACCTCCATGTTCTCATCAATAACTTGTTTTTGGAAGTCGCTTAAAACGAGTAAACTTTTTGTCCCCTTATGCTCCTCCATTAAATTGGCTAAGGGTAATTGGCTACTTCCGGCATTAATTTGTAAATTTTCATATATCTCCAGGCTGTTTTTGGCTTCATCCGTGATT
>JBBSPJ010000308.1:0-5337 GCA_038258905.1 Cytophagales bacterium | reverse complement strand
GAAATAGTGCGAATTAATATACCACCACTTACGCAGGAAAGAAGAATTAATTTGACAAAGCAAGCTAAAAATGAGGCAGAAGACGGTAAAATTTCTATCAGAAATGCGCGTAAAGATGCTAACGACCAGCTTAAAAAGCTTCAAAAAGACGGGACTGCAGAGGATGATGTGAAAAGAGCGGAAGATAAAGTACAAGGTCTTACTGATGATTACGTGAAAAGAATTGATGAAATTCTTGAGCAGAAAGAAAAAGAAATAATGACTGTGTAATTTCGTCCCTTAGCTTACAATTGTCAAAAACTTCGAAGTTCAGATTCGACTGAACTTTGAAGTTTTTTTTTGATGTTTAATACTTTCCCTTCTAATGACTATTTCAATTCGGTTTTGTTAGGGCTATGCTTCTAAAAGGGGGATAGTTATGCTCGGTAATCTGCCCAATAACGCAATTCAGCCAGTCCTTGAAAGGTTTTTGTAAAACCCCTATTGGCGCAAATTTTATTTAATTCGGAAAATTGCCATTAAAAGTACTTTAAGGAACTAAAAAAATCTTAAAAATCATTTTGCCTTTTCATAATCCTCTTCAGTAAAGTAGTAATCATAAGAAGGAATGTTCTCTAACATGATGAACTCATATGAATTTTCATCATACAGAGAATTGCTTGTTGGAAATCCTTTTGAATGAAAGATTGAATCCTGTCGATTAAAAATAACTAATATATAATCAGTTGCATACGGTAAAGGAGGGAATCCTGTTGGTACGCGGTCTTTGGGAACAGATTCATCATAGCCAATGAGTAATAAATTTTTGCCTTTTTCAGATGGGATATCAAATCTTTTAGCATCAAACCTTTGGTTTCGGTAGGTTACTAATTCGATATCCACTCCTGAATTATTAAAAAAGTAAAATTCCGGATACTTAAGATCAGGAGCCTCATCACTTTTACATGAAAAAACTAAAAAAAGAATAAATAAAAATAATTTTCTCATATATCTCTATTTGATATCACTGAAAATTTTGCTTAATCACCTATTCATCACCACTTGATTCAATAGACACACTTCCTCCTAATGTGGTTGCAATTCCAATTCTGAATCCAATGCTTTTGTACTTAAAATCTTCATAATTGGTGACTACTTCAATCCTAAAAAATTTAAATATACCATCTAGCGAATATCCTAATTCTGAATAATTATTACTTTGATTGGTAAAAAGGTAATTAACAAAGAAATTTTCTTTTAACCCCATAAACCTTATGGCCGGAATTTGAGTAACTAGAAATTTTCGAAATTGATGATACAAAAAAGCTTGGGCATAGTATTTATCTGTACTATTTAAATAATAATCCAATAACCTAAAGCTCTGCACAGGGTCCAACTGAGTGAGGAATGAACGGTTACCGGGAAAGTGAGCAAAATCCATAAATCCCAAAGCATTATTGTTTAAAAATGTACCCACTTTGGCGCTAAAATAAGTAGTTCCCTTTTTACCGATTTCATATTCATCTCTAAATTCAAATTCTATTCTATCAAAATCTACTTCACTTCCAACCAACCCATTAATACCTTTCATATAAGCAAGTGATAAAACAGGAGTACCATTATTTAATGGCAACATTTTACCGTTATTTATCATATACTTCACTTTAGGCTTGTAAGTTAATTTAATGTGTGTTGTTAAGGCATTCTGTCCATCAAATTCCTGAATAGGATCAACATTTATAGGTAAATTAGGGGTAAATTCCCTTTCCCAATCCACAAGCGAGTAAAAAGAATTATTTAACAGTCTGTATCGTTTATCATATTCTATTTGGGCTTTTATATTCCATTGTTGCGATATATCTTTTTCAAAATTGAATTCAATAAAATCCTTTTCATACAGTTTCATGAAATTTTGCTCCCACATCACTGTAAAACTAGTGTTCATTAATGGAAAAATTGCAGGCAAGTCATTGAATTGACTAATATAACGACCTCCTTGAACGGACACATAGCCCTTTCTAAATTGATATTTTGCTAGTACCTTTCCGGTAAGCGCTTTTCTGGCAACAGCATACCTCAAAGTGGGTTTTAGAAGTATAAAAGGTGTGCGATTTAAGGTATAATCCTTTTGCATAAATTGTGTTGAGTCAAGCTTCGATTTTAAATTTTTCCTTAACCCTAGACTATAATCAATATTGAGGCCTTCAACTGTATTATATTGCACACCTAACAAGGCGTTGTAAATTATAAACCTCCAATCTTTATCCTTTCCAAAACTGTACCTACCTCCTACTACCACATCAAAAGGTTCAAAAGATGATCTTTTAGCATTTTTTGTTGAGTCTTTTTTATTTTCCTCTTCTGAAATTATATTTAAGCTATCTATTTTAGCATATCCCCGTGATTCCGACGTTGACAGAGGAATAGGTCTCATTTTATTCCAAAATAGAGAATCTTGATTGAAAGCGGTGGAATCAATAGAATAATCATAAACGCCTATCACGTCTATTTTGGCCAATGAATCACTTTGATTTTTCTGATATCTGTCCATTATCTTTGATAAATCCTTCGTGTTCACCACTGCAGTTTCATTTGTTTTATTCGATTGTTGAATAGCAGCAACAGATTTCGATGTTTCAGAATTATCGATCTGATCTTTGGTTTCAGGGTCGTCCTTATCAACAAGTTGGATTTTCTTGGGTAAGGCTGGGTTCAAAGTAATTTTATAATCTGCCACTGAAGCCAAGTATTTGAATTCGAAGCCTATACCCATTAGTTTACCCTCAATATCGAATTGGTAGCTTATCGGCATCCATGCTAAGTCATTGATATTCTGATATATTTGTTTCAATTGTATTTCCAGCCCTAACTCTATCTGAGACTTCAGGTCCACACTATACAGTGCCCAGTCTTCTTCTACAAGCTGTAAGGTGCCTTCAAAAACATTTGGCGCCCTAACTTTCGGGGTTACTTTAATTATATTGATCAAATGACCACCATCCATGAAAGCCCCTAGATGTTTGAATTCGTAATATTGAAATGCTTTTGTGGAAAGTGGTGAAATGGAGGCAGCTATTTCGTCCTGATAAAAACTGCCTGCTATAAATCTCATTGGGTTTGCATTGAAATCACTCTTCTTTGAAGCATAAACAGAAATCACCTTTTCCGAAAATTGATTAGGTCTTTTAAAGCTCACTTCGCTAACTGATTCCGTTATAATGAGCGTTGAAGTATCAATTCCTTCCTTTTTAAGGAGTTTTTCAAAATAAAAAGGGATACTGGTTGCCCTCCCCTTCCCTTTCACATAAACTGTTCCGGAGTAAGCATCTATTAACTGACGATGGTAGCTACTTTTTGCGATCGCCTTCCTCATCATCCAATTAGCAGGGTCCGTTGATTTGGCCGTGGTCACTAGCTCATCTAACAGCAAGGTTTGCTTCTCCATGTAAACATCCAACTGAACAAGTGATGATCCTATTGATATTTTTTTGGTCACCGACTCATAACCCACAAATTTATATTGAAGGGTGTAATCTCCAGGTGGTAAATTAATTTCATAGTAAGCCTCCTGATTGGCCGAGGTACCGGTTCCTAGCTCCTCAACATAAATGGTAGCAAATGGAAGTGATTCCCCATCAACATCATATATAACTCCTCTGATACCATTAGAGAAAGAATTGCCAAAAGATAATAGTAGAAAAGTGATGAATAGATAAACGTGTTTCATTCGGTTCTTTTAATGATAGATGCAAGGAATACAAAAAGGTTGATTGAAAATTTCATTTGTTTTAATATTATTTCCAAAAAGGAAAAGACAAATTCACATTTCTGTTAATTTAGATATAATTTTTTGGCTCTAATTCTATCTAATACGACTTCAGGAACCAAATATTTTACTGACCGGTTATTTTTTATGGCTTTTCTAATAAAAGTAGCGGAAATATCTAACTGTGGGGCTTCCACAAACCTAACATTTGCATGTGTCTCCAGTTCGGACGTTTTTGAATTAGGCCTTGGATATACTAATAATCCATACTGTTGCAATATCACCTCGTGGTTTTTCCACTTAGGAAAATTCCGTAAATTATCCTGACCTATAATTAGTTTAAATTTATGGTCTGGATACTTATCAGTGAGGTAGGCTAAGGTATCACTTGTATAACTTGGCTTTGGCATCTGAAATTCTATATCCGTAGCCTTCATTTGAAAGTGATCTGCTATTGCGGCTTGCACCAAATCAAAGCGATCAAATTCATGAGCTAAAGAATTTTGACTTTTAAATGGATTTTGAGGAGAAACCACAAACCAAACTTCGTCAATAACAGCCTGTTCAAGCATTGTGTTGGCAATAATTAAATGACCTACGTGAATAGGATTAAACGACCCAAAAAATAAACCTACAGATTTACTCATTACTTAAAAAATTAACTATCCAAAAATTCCGTAACAACTTTCTCTGCTTTTCGCAAAGAGGTTTTCAGGTCTTCATTGACTAAGGTTATGTCAAATTCCTTTTCGAAAGTCATTTCAAATTTGGCTTTATACAATCTTTGCGATAAACTGGAAGAGGACTCTGAATTCCTATCTTTTAAGCGTTGTTCCAAAATTTCTACAGAAGGAACTTTTACAAAAATAGCCAACGCATTATCTTCAAAATATCTCTTTAATTTAATACCGCCTTTAACATCTACGTCAAAAATAACGTGCTTACCGGAATCCCAAATTCTTTGAATTTCAGCTTCTAGTGTGCCATAAAAATTTCCCTCATACACTTCTTCCCACTCCACAAATTCATTTTTGTCGATTTTATTCTTAAAATCCTGAGCCGATAAAAAATAATAATCGACACCATCTACTTCTGTTCTACCACGTTTGTCTCGAGTACAAGCAGAAATAGAAAAGCCTAAATTTGGAATATTCTTGATTAAGTGATTTACTATAGTTGTTTTACCGGCACCGGAGGGTGCTGAAAAGATGATGGCTTTACCTGAACTCATTAACTATGCGATTTCTAAAACTTTCGACTGGATTGAGGTGGCCACATCAGAGGGGACATTAATTCTTATGAGCTTACTTTGTATATTTGCTTTGATTAATAAACCTATTGCGAGTTCCTTTTTACACCAATCGCATGTTTTAAGATGATTATCTAACTGTTGAGTTTCCGGCAAATTTGCCTGGCCATCAATAACAAGCTGTAGTAATTGCAGGCATTTCTTTTTCTCCTCTACTTCCATTGGTTCATTTTTATGTTAAAAGTAACACAAACAATTTTGAAATAAATCCATTATTGATGAATTAATTACAAATATGTTTAATGTTTGGCACTCAAAAAATTAATCTCGTAAATTATTTCCT
>JBBSPJ010000307.1:0-5348 GCA_038258905.1 Cytophagales bacterium | reverse complement strand
TACTGTTTCAAAATAGTTAGTTCTATCTCTGTTGGTAGTACCGTTTAACGTCCCTCCTGATTCAGTAACATATTTAAAATGCATTTCATCTCCCACGTTTTCTGAACCCTGGAACATCATGTGCTCAAAAAAGTGAGCAAATCCTGACTTTTGCAGTTCTTCACGTGCTGAACCCACATGGTAAGTTACATCAACATGTACTACAGGATCGGAGTGATCTTCATGGATCACTAAGGTGAGTCCATTTTCCAATATATATTTTTCGTAAGGGATTACGATTTCTCCTTCTTTCTGTGTTACTTTTTCAACCAATTTAGTTTGGCTAAAACCTGTAATACTTATGAAAGAAAGCAATACTATGAGTACTTTTTTCATTATTTAAGTTTTTAGTTACGGTATAAAGATAATGCTGTAAAATGTTATTTAATCACTTTATTGATTAACTTAGGTAGATGGTTAATTTATGATTTGAGTGGCTATTCAATAGCTAAACTCTCTTGAATTTGAGTCTATGAATTAGTGATTTTCTTTTAATTTATTTATTGATTCTAGCAAAATATCAGCTATTTCATTGAGTTGTTCTTCCTCAGCTGCACTAATTGAATCAAGATATTCTTTGGCCTCAGACATTATTTTAAATTCCATTGTAAGGAACAATTGATGAATAACACTAAATTCGTCTTCATCAACTTCTAGATAGCCGTTGCTTACAAGAAACTTATAATAAGGGTAGGCATAATCTAATTGATCTTGGAAATAATAAAACATCAGTATCGTTGTAAAGTAGCTTTTTATCTCAAAAAAATCAATCTGTTTTCTATTTTGGAATACATCCTCAAACTTAAATGAATGGTTAAACATATTTAAAACCTCTTCATATTTTTCGTTCGCAATCAAAATTTGAGCCTCGTTAATTTTTCCTAGTAAGTAATTCGGGAAGATTGCCCTCATTTCTTTGGTTGTCTTTTCTGCTTCCTTAGGCTCATTTAGTTTTACTGCGCAGATATAGAGGTAATTGTAAAATGTTTCATTCTTTGGGAATTTTTTAATATTGGTTTCTATTTTATTTTTAATTTTCTTTAATTCAGATTTACTTTTGTCAGGATCATCTAAGCTTAAAAAAATGTTGCTTAGAATTTCTTTCTCCTCTTCAGTTTCATCTTTATCAATGGGTTCTAATGTAATTTCCACCTCTTCCGGCAATAGCTCATATTGATTTGGAATTTCATCCGTTTTTCTTATGTTTTCAAAAATAACCGACTCAAAAACTAGATGGTAAATGTTCACTGATTCGCCTACATCATCGAGTTCCATCTCATCCTTTAGGAAAGATTTCCAATCATCTTTATCCCAATCATAAAATTCAAACTCCTCTTCAAAGTCATCATAAAATTCTTCTTCCTCATCATCATCTTCTAAATCTACAAAAACAACAGAAAAATTATCTTTTCCACAATTTTGTTCTAATTGTCGTATTAAAGCAGCAGCTAAAGGATCATTAGAAGCAATAGAAAGCAAGGGTTTGCCATTATGTCCTATGGGTATATCCTCCATTAGTGGGATATTATCCGTGTCCTCATCAATTACATATTTCGAGAGCATAAAATCTTCCGATGGTCTAATGCCACATTCTTCTGCAAACTCCAAAGCGGCATAAATAATATTGTGCACTAAAGAATACTCACAGGGAATAAGCTCTATTTTAAAATCTAAGCTTTCACCTAAGTGATCTATGTACTCGTTAAATTCAAATTCCGAAACATTAAATTTTACAAACGATGCTCTTATTCCTCTGCATAATAAATCTACATAATAGGAGCCAAAGGTGATAGCCCCATTTATATGTTTCCTAGCTACTACTATGGGAAAACTCATATTTTCTTCCCAGTTTTCATCTATCCAGCATTCAAAAATTGGCAGTTTCCTAGCACTCCCACTTTTTAAGTAAGATTTTAAAGAGAAAGGAGCTTCTTTTTTCTTTTTACTTTTCTTGCTCATGGAATTAGATGTTATAAGTTGTGATTACTTATTCAAATGTAAAAAATGAAGTTTAAATATGGTAGTTTTTAATTTATCATTTTATTGATGAGTGATAATTTGAATTTAAAATTGTAAATTAAGTTATTATTCACAGGTTAGATCGATTGAAAGAAAAGGTTTATAATGTTGTGAATTGCTTTCAAAGTTGTATCTTAAGTTATTATTCACAGGAGCGTCTAGTATATCATCGATGGATATGGAGTTGTGAATTGCTTTCAAAGTTGTATCTTAAGTTATTATTCACAGGTTTAACAATGAAAGTTGCAGACAGGCGCTTGTTGTGAATTGCTTTCAAAGTTGTATCTTAAGTTATTATTCACAGGATAGAAATAATTGCTTAAGCCTGGCTTACTGTTGTGAATTGCTTTCAAAGTTGTATCTTAAGTTATTATTCACAGGTTCTGTCTTGTTGATATTCCGGTGATACTGACCCCCTATTGAAGGTTATTTTCTATTTTTACTTATAGACTGACAATTTTACATTTTTTTTCTTAAACTTTCACCTTTTATCTCAATTCTATGTGAGGTATGCGTTAATCTGTCCAAAATAGCATCAGCAATAGTTTCTTCACCAATAATATCATACCAGCTACCCACAGGTAATTGACTGGCTATAATTGTAGATACTTTTGCATGCCTATCTTCTATTATTTCCATAAAATCCATCCGTTGCTGTTTTTCCAAGTGTGCCATTCCAAAATCGTCAAGTATGAGTAATTGCGTTTTGGCCAACTTTTCTAACATTTTGTGCAGGGTTCCTTCAATGCGTGCCATTTTCATTTTCAACATAAGTTTTTGCATGTTATAGTAGGCTACTTTATAACCCATCATGCAGGCCTGATGACCAAGTGCAGAGGCCAGGAAGCTTTTGCCACAACCAGTTGCACCAGTAATTAAGATAGACTCTCCCTTTGCAATAAAATCACAGTTGGCTAAAGAGGCCACTTGTGACTTGTCTATGCCTCTTCCATCTTGAAGGCGCAATTCTTCCAGTGATGCTTTGTAACGAAAGCCTGCTTGTTTATCCAAACGCTTAAAGCGTCTGTTGATCCGTTCTTCCTCTTCTGCATGCAAGAGCAGTTCCATGCCTTCTGACAGGGAAAATTCATGTAGTTTTCTTGTTTCTTGCATAGCTTTCCAGCTCTTTTGCATGCCATGCAGCCTTAAGCTGATCATTTGTGTTTCAATTTGATTCATTTGATTTAAAGTTTATTTGTTCTTGATAATATGTGTTACCTCTGACATTGTCATGTCTGGGCAATGGTTTTTCGTGCTCAGGGAGATCCTGGTCAACCATCTTATTTTCTATAATATTCTTTAGAAAAGAGTAGTTGTATACTTTGTTGTCCAAGGATATTTGACACGCTTTTTCCAGTATGTCACCAGAGGTAGACCGTGCCAGTCTAAGCAAACCGTCACAGCTCCTATACAGTTGTTCGGGATGTTTGTCTTGTTTGAAGAGAAGCTCTACTAAAGTTTTGAGAACGGGATTGATAGTTCCTGCTTTCTTAATATAATACTCAGGGCTTCGGTCTTTATAATGTTTGTGCTGTGAGGCCAGATGATTATCATGAGTAGTATAATGAGCTATCCGATAACTCCTCAGGTGTACAGCCACTTGTTGGCCTTTAGCATAGATATGTACCCGGGTTCTAGTGTATATCACCTTTACTTTTTGACCTATTAAACGATAAGGAACACTATAGTAATTTTTGTTTTCAGTAAGGTAAATATGGCCGTTTTTGGCTACTGTTAATTGTTTGTATTTTTTGATTTCAAAAGTTTCTTTGGGGAGTGGGGCAAGTAGGTGGCGCTCTTCTGCTAAAAACTTTTCCTGCCTACTCCAGGGTTTCTTTTGCATGCGTGTTTGGTTATGGTCATGTATCTTATCAGCTATGGCGTCATTGAGTGAGTGAAGATCAAGAAACTGTCTGTTGCGAAGCTTGGCATACACTCTTGTGTAAATAATCTTAACCTGATTTTCTACCAAAGCTTTGTCTTGGGGCTTGGCTGCCCTGGCAGGAATTACAGTAGTACCGTAGTGATTTGCCATGTCTTCCAATACTTGATTGATACCCGGTTCATATTTACTGGATTTAATTACTGCGGCTTTTAAGTTGTCAGGCACCAGGGCTTTAGGCACTCCGCCCAGTTGGTGAAGGCAACGTTGCAAAGCACTAACAAAATCCTCGGTCTTTTGTGATTCCACAGCCATGGCAAAGCTATAGTCAGAGTAAGGTAGGCAGGCTACAAATACCTGACAATTAATACACTCTCCTGTTTGTTTGTCAATATAATAAAGTGGTTTTCCTGCAAAATCAATGTAGAGCTTATCAGCAGGTACGTGAGTAAGAACCGCAGAAGGTTTGGATACTTTCTGGTATTGCTGGATGTGCCAGCAAAACTGGGAGTAACCGTAGCCCAAAGGATTTTCCTTGCGGTACTCTTCCCATATCAAGTATTTGGTAACTCCTTTTATTTTGAGCTGTTCTATAATATACTCAATCTTGCCTTACAGATCATCATAACGGACATCGTCTTTATAAGCCGGGTTACCCGCATGTAACTTGGCTTCCAAAACAGGGGGATCTAGAGATGTGAGACCTTCTAGGGTGTCATTTGAATCTTTGCTGTTAATCAATAACTCTAGCTTTAAAAGATATGATTTTACTGTGTTTTTACTCATTCCAAGGGCTTTGGCAATAGTTTTCTTGCCATGGCCTTGTTTGTGCATAATTAATAATTGTTTTATCTGACTCATCGTTTTTATTTTTCCTGCCATCAGTAAGGTGCGATTGTTTCATCGCAAGAAAATAAAACTTCTTGAGGGGTCAGTATGCTCCGGTATATCAACCAAAGGGGTCAACATGCTCCGTAATAACATAAGGCCTACATACAAAGGGGGTCAACATCTGCCGGAACGGCATGCATTTAAAGCGAATTAAGCCACTTAGAATATCCTGAATTAGGCCGGATTAAGGGGGTCAGCATGCTCCGGCTTCTCCATCTTGTAACCAGTGTTGTACAGCGAGTTGTGAATTGCTTTCAAAGTTGTATCTTAAGTTATTATTCACAGGATGGCTAAAGCAAGCCGTCCCACTGATACAGTTGTGAATTGCTTTCAAAGTTGTATCTTAAGTTATTATTCACAGGTTTTATTATCCGCTCCAATTTTTACGCTATGTTGTGAATTGCTTTCAAAGTTGTATCTTAAGTTATTATTCACAGGCCTACCCATTTTGATGAACCTGATAAAGTTGTTGTGAATTGCTTTCAAAGTTGTATCTTAAGTTATTATTCACAGGAAG
>JBBSPJ010000306.1:0-5354 GCA_038258905.1 Cytophagales bacterium | reverse complement strand
GAAGAAATGATTTTCAATAATTCCTGGTTTATGAAAGGGGTGTACACCTACAAAGGTGGTTTAACCAATATGCATATTGCTAAGAAATTCAATTTGAAATATAAAGAATTGAGTTTGTTAATGGCTGCAAGATTTCAATAATTTATTTACCTCGAAAATTTTAGTCTTAAAATAGCGCTAGGAAATAATAGGAAATTAATAAACAATCAATTATCTTCATTTGTAGATTTACATTTAATCTTGAAATGAAGCATCTGGTTGTATTCTCTTTAATAGTCGTAATGGCTACTCAATGGGTTGGAAGCTTATTTACTATTAGTATGGTAGATGCAATTGTAGTAAAAACCACAATGACTGCCAAGGAAAGTGTAATGGCAGCTTACTTAACAGAAAAGTTCGAACTCTCCTCTAATATTCATATTTCTGAAGTAGAGCCCAACAACTATGTTAGAATGGGATATGCTGCTCCATTTGTTTTTTCTGATGATTCTGATGGAGAAATTTCATACTACTCTATCAACCACAACAACACTAAAATTCTTAATGAAATAACGGAACTTAGTTTATCTGATTTGCAAAATAATACTAATCCTCATGTGATTTATTGCTTTTTCCCTATTTTTATCAATACTAATAGCCCTATTGAACTCCAAATTAATTACTCCAATCATCAAGTATTTCAAATGGGTTATTCTAATTTTTACCAATCTCTATATCCTTCTATTCCATTACTACCACCCAACTATTTAGTTTGATTTTTTTATGTCTCCATTAAATCAGGTTCCTTTTTAGGGATTTAGGAGAACTTATTATTTAATTTTAAACTAATTTCACAATGAAAAATATATTCATAATGATGATGCTATATCTTTATGCATCATATAATTATGCACAAGGCCTAATGTTAGATGGCTTTATGCAAAAGAAAGGAGATATTATATCTGCCTTAAGTGTAAGCACAGAAAATTTTGATACCTATTATGTAGGAGATGTGGCAACACAAAACCCTAATTTAGGTACCATTACCACTAATAGTGCTAGTTTATATTTAATTGGTGGCATTACAGATTATTTAAATGTGGTAGTTAATCTGCCCTATATAACTGCGAAACCATCTACCGGTTTTTGGTCGCCACAAAGCGATTTTCAGGATTTAAGTATATTTCTGAAAGGAAGGCTCTTTCTGCAAGATTTTGAAGGTATTGGACAGTTCTCAGTATTAGCCGGAGTGGGGTTTAGCACTCCAATTAGCGAATATATAGCAGACGCACCTATAGCCATCGGTCAGCAAGCTCAAAGAACTGAATTCAGACTTTTAATTCAACATCAACTGCCCATGGGTTTATTTATAATGGCACAAGGTGGCTATATGCAAAATTATAATGTAACCATTGATAGGGGGTATGAAGTAAGTGTTCCTGATGCTTTTGATTTTACAACTAGAATTGGGGGCAATATAAAATTTCTTTATGCAGATGCCTGGTTGAGCAATCAAATAGCCAGAAGTGGTACTAATATAGGTCCTGGCGTCCCATTTCCGAGTAATGCAATTTCCTTTTTAAGGACTGGTTTTAACCTCTATTCACCATTGCCTTTTGTAAGAAATCTAGGGGTAAGTGCCGGATTGGGTTTTACCCTGTCGGGTGAAAATGTAGGTAAAGCCACCCGAGTAAGTGGAGGCCTAGTCTATAAACTTTCAGTTTTAAAATAAATAAAAAAGAAATGAAAAATATTTACAAATATATACTGAGTGGCATTTGTATCATTTTAATGTCGGCTTGCCAGGAAGATATTCCTGAAATAGAGAGATTACCTGTACTAAAACCTTCCAGTGCTAATGCAGATGCGGTAAACTGGAAAACAGTTTTAGACTTAGATTATCAAAGTTTGATAAATATGGATGTTGCTGCAGAAGTGAATTCCACAGCTTATCAAAACGAATTAAATGAACTAGTTGAAATAAGTAACGCAAGAACTGCCGATCAGACTAAGAAAGCAGAGTATTGGTCGGCTGGTGCTGTTATCAGATGGAATGAAATTGCTCAGGAGCTTGTAAGCAAATACAATGTGCCGCCACCAATTGGGCAGGCACCTAATCCACAAAAGCCTTTTGCGCATCCACCTTTTGCTGCAAGAGCTTATGCATTGTTAAGTGTTGCTCAGCAAGATGCTTTAATTAATACATGGATCTATAAGTTTCAATTCAATCGTGAGGCACCAATTAATTATTCAGAGGAAATTAATATGCTTTTTGAGAAAAGTGATCTGCCATCTTATCCTTCAGAACATGCTGCAGTGGCAAAAGTTTCTCAAGAGGTTTTAAGTCATTTATTTCCATTAGAGAAAGATTATTTACAAAAACTAGCAGATGAACATATTGAGAGTAGGAAGTGGGCCGGTATGAATACGCAAAGTGATAACGAGGCAGGTATAAAAGTAGCTATAAATATTGCAGAGCAAGTAATCCGTTACGCTCAAAACGATAGAATGAGTGAGGCCAATGATCCTGAAGACAGGCATTTAATATATTTTGATATAGCCAATCAGATAAGTGTTCCTTGGAAATGCATTGAATTGCCACTTCGTAAACCAATGGTGCCGTTTTATAGTGTAGTAAAAACATGGTTTGATTCTACTTCGGTTTATAATGCAACTCCACCACCACCTCCTGCGGTAGGAAGTAAAGAGTTTATAGAAGATATTACCTATGTTAGAAACCTTAGCGATAACCGAACCAGGGAGCAATGGCGAATAGCTGATTATTGGGCTGATGGCGGTGGAACTTCAACTCCGCCGGGTCATTGGAACAGAATTGCAAAGGGCTTGATTACCAAAGAACGATTAAGTGAAGTAGGAGCAGCAAGAATTTTTTCTGCTATGAACAGGGCAATGATGGATGCAGGTATAGTATGCTGGTGGTCGAAATATAAATATTATTTACCTAGGCCAGCTCAAATAGATCCAAAAATTACAATTGCAACAGGCATTCCTAATTTTCCGGCATATGTTTCAGGTCATTCTACATTTTCATCTTCCGCAGGAACGGTTTTAGGTTATTTTTTCCCACAAGAAAGGGAAAAGCTTAAAGAAATGTATGTAGAGGCCGGTATTTCTCGGGTTTATGGAGGCATCCATTATAATTTTGACAACTTAGAAGGAAGAAAGACTGGTGTACAAATAGGAGAAATAGCTATAGCTGAATCTGCTATTGATAAATAGAAGTAAAAATCAATAGATCCTTCTTGGATGTGATTTTAAGAAGGATTTATTTTTCACTTTTTATATTTATTACCTCTGGCTGTCCTTCCGTGCTAAATTTAAATACATCGTTTCTTGCATAGTGGATAATAGGATCGAAATCCATTGCTTCTGGAGATTTCATTAAGATCTATTTCAGCTATTAATAAGCCTTTTTCATTGTATAATGCCCCAGCTAATACTTTGCCCAATGGCGAAACGATCACACTTCCACCTCTTGATAATATTTTGGGTCTGTCTTCGGCAAGTTCTTTGGGCAAATGTTCAAGACAAACACTCTCTTCGTTGAAAGGGGAGGAAGTAGCTTGTACATGGCCGACTTTTTATTTTACCATATTGTGGTGGAGTTTATGATTTAAACTTCATATGGTAAAAAAAATACAATCCATTTTCAATAAAGTAAGGTTGTAAATGGTACTTATTTAGTAATCAATTCGATTTCATGAATAATTAATTCCTCTTCAGAAATGTATTCATATAGTGGATGGCCAGCTTGGAGGTATATTTTATTGTTGGCTAAAAACCAAGAATATGGATGATAAGTATTGGCCGCCAAATTAAATTCATTTGTCAAATCAAAGCTTTTATCAAAAATTTGTAAAGTTAATTGCTTTTTAAGAAACCCATTTTCTTTGGGTTCGTATTCCGCTTCATTCCATAAAAAACTAATGTATATACTATCATTTCATTTTTCCAGTTGATTGTAGAAATTACTTTCTACGGCATGGGAAACCCAATCATCTGGGTTTCTATTAGGTTTATGGTGAATTTTATTAGCGCCAATAACCTGCATAAAGTTATTGGTATCGGAATTAAATTGGTAGGTTTTGGGAGAATAAACCTGATTGACCAAAAATTCCCCATCAAAGGGTTGAGAAATAGTAGTATAATTCAGGAAACCATATTCAATATCTGATTCTATTGGTTCTGTCTGAAAATAAGGTAAAGTTTCAATTTCGAAATTACTCAAATCAAAGAGACTAATTTGTTCCGCTTTTTCTGAAATTTGAAATTTAGCGTCATAATAAATATTAAAGAGAGGAATACTTTTAATTTCGGGAATATAATAAAGCCTAAAATGATGATTTAATTTCGGTTCATACTTTAAGTTGTAGTTTTTAATAGATGTAAATAAATTAGGGTTTGCTTCTTTACTGTATGATTCATTAATTATAGTAATAACACCTCTGGTGTAAATGAAAATAGAATCTTGATTGTGATAATATATTCCTTGTACATCAGCAATAGCTTTTGAGCCATCACTTTCCAAGAAAATCCTTTTCTTTAGTATTTTTTCATTTAGATCAAAAAATTCGATACTATGGCTCGTATTATTGTATGATATTAACTGAAGATTTTCATTGTCCTTAAATGTAAATACCTCATACTGATATTTGGCTAAGCTATCAGTTGAAATATTAATACTGTTTATTTTTAATTTAAGGTCGTATTTTGAAGTATTTCTATTGTTATCTTGGTCTTTACAGCTATAAAGAATTCCTACACAAATAATAGCAATAAATTTAATTTTATTCATTTTTTTAAAGTTTTTTGCTAAGAGCTCTCAATACCCGTAGGTAGAGAGAGCTTAAATTACCTATAGTTAGTATGTTCTTAAACTTACCCTCCAATTGTTAGGGGAGTTACTCCAGTGCAAGACTTTGAATTGTTACACACTAACCCAGTACCAGCTCCAAAGCCAGAAAAGCTCATCCCACACCAAATTTGTTTGCAATCGGCTGCAGGTATATGTGGAGGAATGGCAGGTTGTTCACATGCTGAATACCCGATGTTAAAACTGAATAGCATTAATAATGCTGTAATTGGAACTAATACTCTCTTTTTCATAGAAATATATATTCGGTTTCAGTAATGATCAGTGTTTTTTTACAAAGTTATTTTGTTAAAATTTTATACTCTTTCAATTTAAAAGACTTCCTATGATATTCGCAAATACCAAATGCTGCAATACCTTGTTTATGTTTTTTCGTAGGATAACCCACATTATGCTCCCAGCCATAATGCGGATGGTCTTGAGCTAACTCCCGCATGAGGCTGTCTCTGTATTCTTTTGCCAAAACAGAAGCTGCTGCAAT
>JBBSPJ010000305.1:0-5396 GCA_038258905.1 Cytophagales bacterium | reverse complement strand
TTTTTCTTTGTGCTCCAATTTCGTCCATTTGCTTGGCTAATTCTATTTCGTATAAACGTGAACGCAATACTTTTAGTGCTTTATCAAAGTTTTTCAGTTGCGACTTCTCATCCTGACAGGTAACTATCATGCCGGTAGGTAAGTGGGTTAAACGCACAGCAGAATAAGTGGTATTCACAGACTGCCCACCAGGCCCTGAAGAGCAATAGGTGTCTTTTCGGATTTCGTTCATGTCAATTTCAACTTCCACTTCATCTACTTCCGGCAACACCGCTACCGTAGCTGCTGAAGTGTGGACTCTGCCCTGAGTTTCAGTGGCAGGCACTCTTTGTACACGGTGTACGCCCGATTCATACTTCAGCGTGCCGTAAGGTTCGGTACCTGTCACTTGGGAAATAATTTCTTTATATCCCCCTGAGGTACCTTCTGTTAAATCAAGTACTGTTAACTTTAGTGAGTTTTTTTCAGCAAAGCGCTGGTACATCCTAAATAAATCGCCCGCAAAAATGGCTGCTTCATCTCCACCTGTACCTGCTCTAATTTCCAGCACTGCATTTTTCTCATCTTTAGGATCTTTAGGAATTAACATTTTTTTCAAGATTTCTTCCTGCTTTTCCTTCTGGGGGTTGAGTTCCTCCAATTCCATTTTAGCCATTTCCCTAAAGCCCGGATCCTTTTCTGTCTCTAAAATGGTTTTTGCTTGTTTTAAACCATCTAATATCTTTAAGTAATTCTCATATTCCTTCACCACTTTTTCCAGGTCTGAATATTCCTTACTAAGCTGGGTAAACTTTTTCATGTCCGACATAGCATCGGGCTGCACCATCAGTTGACCCACTTCCTCAAAACGATCTTTAATATTTTTTAATCTGTCAAGCATACGTATTCCTAAAATATATACAAAGCTAATAAATATTTAGGGTATTGAATCTTTAATTTGAAGCAATCACAAAAAGTATGAAATTAGATGATTAGTTGAAAAGGAGCACTTCTTTTTATTATTCGTAGTCAATTATTGAGTGTTAATAGATATTCTCTTCTTTTTTTACTTAAAAATAGCTACTTTTTGCCTTCAAATGAGAAACCATAAGATGAGAAATATCCAAATTAAATTAATTATGCTTTTTTGCCTGTTATTTTTAGTAAGAACAGGGTTTTCTCAGGACGGTAAATATAGGTTTCACAAGGTGTTTTTCTACAATTTCACTAAATATATAGAGTGGCCTGCTAACTACCAGGATGGTGATTTTGTAATGGCTGTGTACGGAGATTCTGAAATTACAGACCTTTTAAAAGAGATGGCAGAAATTAAGAAGGTGGGAACAAAAGCTATTAAAATAATTACTGTTGACAAAAACAATCTGAATCAAAAAATAAATTTACTTTTTCTACCTGAGAAACAAGCCAGTGATTTTGACATGATAAAATCAGCGTTAGGCAATAAACCTACATTATTAATAACCGAAACTGAAGGTTTGGCCCGGCAAGGTGCTATGATCAATTTTAAAGATGTAGAGGGCAAGTTGAAATTTGAGATTAACACTCCGGCAATAAACCGAAGTGGATTAAAGGTATCAAGTGAATTGGCTCGTTTTGGTGAAGAAGTGAAGTAAAAAGTACACCGACATAAGAAATGCAGATTATATGAAATATCTAATTATCAATATAATTTAGTAAGTTTAACATTATATTTTTAGCAATACATTCAAGATGAAGAATTTTCGATTTACGATAGGTAACAAAATATTAGGTGGTTTTATCACCTTAATTTTGATTTTTATAGTTTATGCAGGTATCACTATATTCACTGTAAGCAAAAACAGTAATTTAACTGAAAAGAACTCAAATATTATAAAGCCTTCTGTAACAGCTATTAAGGATTTTAATTTGCTTATTATCAGGTCTAAAATGCTGGTCACCAATTGGGTATACCTGCAGGATAATGAAGGAGACAAGGATGACTTAAGAAATATTCACGAAACAGAATATCCGAACCTAAAAGAGAACATCACTACTTTAAAAGAAAATTGGGATGAGGAAGCACAATCCGATAAAATGGATAGCCTTTTCTTTCAGTTTGAAGAATTAATAGATGTACAGAAAGAAATTATGGGTTCATTGGTTTCTTTTGAGGATTATGAGGATGCCATTGTGAAATTTATGGCATCGGAGTCTTTGGAAAGGGAGGTTTTACCCAGAACTGATTCTATAATTTCCAGATTGAATAAAGTGATGGAGAATAAACAAGAGGAATCTGACGTTTATGAAGCCGAAGTTTTAGAGACATCTACCTCACTAAGAAACACTTCCATTATTTTAGCTATCATATTCATTGGTTTAGGTTTATTGGGTGCTTTCTGGCTTGCCTCTTCTATTACTAAGCCTGTTAACTACATTAAAGACATCATTGTACAATTAGGAAAAGGTATTTTACCTGAAAATACTACACGTAAATTTGGCAACGATGAAATAGGCGAAATGGCTGAGGCAATGGATAAATTGGTAGTTGGCCTAAAAGATACCTCCTATTTTGCAGAGAATATCGGTAGTGGTAAATACGATTCGGATTACCAGCCTTTAAGTGAGAAAGATGTGTTGGGAAATGCCCTTATTAATATGAGAGGTAACCTGAAACGTGTAGCCGAAGAAGATAAAAAGCGTAACTGGACTACCGAAGGTTTGGCCATGTTTGGTGATATATTGAGAAGAAACAACGATAATATTTCTAAATTATCAGATGAGATTATCTCTAATTTGGTAAAATACACTAAATCAAACCAAGGCGGCTTGTTTATCATTAACAGAGAAAATGAAGACGACCCATATTTGGAACTTACCGCATGCTATGCCTGGGATAAAAAGAAATACCTGGAACAAAAAATTTATGAAGGTGAGGGATTAACCGGACAAGCATGGTTAGAAGCTGAAACCATTTACATGACTGAGGTTCCTCAGGATTATGTGATGATTACTTCAGGATTAGGTGAAGCCAATCCTAATAGTTTGTTAATAGTGCCTCTAAAGGTAAATGAGCAAATTTACGGTATTATTGAAATGGCCTCCTTCTACGAGTATCAAGCGCACGAAAGAGAATTTGTGGAGAAAATTGCAGAAAATATTGCCTCTACTATCTCATCTGTTAAAATTAATGAGAGAACCTCTAAATTGCTCAATGAGTCGCGTGAGATGACAGAGCAAATGAGATCTCAGGAAGAGGAAATGCGCCAGAACATGGAAGAATTGCAGGCCACTCAGGAAGAAATGGAGCGCTCGCAAAGAGACCGTGAAGACAAAGAGAAAATCATCAACTATACTAATATGATGATTGAAATGGATGCTCAATTTAAGGTAAGCAGCATTAACAGTATCACCTCTGAAAAATTAAAATACAACTATTCGGAATTAAGCGGAACAGGTTTTGAGGGTATTATAGAATCAAAAGAAAACTATAAGGCAATGAAAGCTGCCCTTGGAGATGGTAAAACGTGGTCAGGGGTTTTGAAAGTGAAGCATAAAAGTGGAGAATCTCTCGCAGTGCAAATATCTGCAGGGGTATTGCATAATCAGGGTTCCGGCGATAATAAATTTCTTATAATTGGTGCCTTGGTAGAAACCGAACAAATTATATAATGCTAGCAGCGAGGAAAATATTTATATCTATTTTATTCCTATCCATCATCGGTTGTGGATTTTCAACTGAAAAACGTAGGCCTAAAGCTATTGAGGATACGCAGGATGAAAGGAGTATAAAGAAAATATCTGATGCTGAAATTATCAACCGTGTCAACAAGTTAGGAGATTCCATTACAGCAATGGCTCAGCAAACATTTATGGGTAAAATTTCTGAGCAATATGAAATGGGAGGCTTTGAAGCAGCCGCACAATACTGTAGCATGGAGGCTTATCCATTAACAGATAGTTTAGCTAATCAACATAAAGTTTATTTGAGCCGCGTAAGCCTTAAAAACAGAAACCCTGCAAATGAAGCAAAAGGTTTGGAAAAAGACCTGTTGGAAGCTTATGCAGATGCACATGAAAATGACATTGAACTAAATACCAATGTGCAGTTTATTCGACCTGGAGATAGTATTTTATATAATAAACCTATTTTTATAGCCTCTAATGTCTGTCTCAATTGCCATGGCTCGAAAGATGAGATCTCTTCTGAAATTCAGCAGCTTTTAAGCGAGCAATATCCGAACGATAAAGCCACAGGATACAAAACCGGTGATTTAAGGGGTATGTGGAGTTTAAAATTTTTAAAGAAAGAGATAGTTCAGGGATTGTGATTTAATGCGTATTTTTTAGTAGAAGTAATAAGATTTCGCACTTTCAGCGCTTATGTCTTCACTTATTTCAATTACCTAGGACTTCACCCTAGGTTTCCTGATGTCGGCCCTTTGGGCCTTGACCTCTCCTTTAAAAACTAGATGAAAGGGTTAAATCGAAGCGGATCCCCCATTGAGGGGGGTTAGGGCGGTGTTTCTTAGATGGATATTAAAGCTTTTGCAGGGTGGTTTTAATTTTGGAAACCCAAAAATCTCTTTCATATACCACAAAATCAAACTGTTCACCTATATTGGTGGTAACTCTTAGGCCATTTTGGAAAAGTTTGGCAGTTTTTCTAGGTTCCACTTTATTTATCTCTATTAATAAACATTGTGTTTCACCGGATTGAATGTTTAGCCGGTGCGATTTGAAAACCAATCTTTTATCCGTCAATAAAAGCTTTCCGCCTACTCCCTCAATCCCACGAAACAGGGTGGCTGGTCCTTCATGCAACTCCTGTTCTTCTTCATTAACATCGATGTCAATTTTCTTCATTAGTTTGTCGGTCATTCTTTTCAATAAAAATAGGTAGCCAAAGCCGAAAAGAATACCAAAAAAGATCATGTTAAAAATAAAACGACCCCAAGTGAATTCATTTTCTATGAAGAAATAATAGATTATGCTGTTGAGAACAGTAAAAATTAATCCTGAAGAAAGAGCAAATGATATTTTGTAGATAAAAGGAATTTTCATGTGGTATATTAGTACTAAAATGACCTAAAATAAGCTCAAAGAAAGACCTTATCTTTCTTCAGCGATGCAATCTAAATACTTTTACCCTAGTTTAAAAGCCTATTTGAGCACATTTTTGTCATTAATCCTATTCCGTTTTACCTATTATCTGAATGTTTCGTTAGACATGATGCAGGCATGAACCATGGAGAAGGATTTATTAGGGCAGGCTTAAAACACCTTAAGATTTGATAAATTAATCGAAGCGAATCCCCCATTGAGGGGGGTTAGGGGGGTGTTTCAATCACCAAAGGATTTCTGAAAATACTTATTTATCAGAAACCTTTTCGGCAAGAATTTCCTCGCTGGCTTTCCATAATTTATCCTGAATAGCC
>JBBSPJ010000304.1:0-5411 GCA_038258905.1 Cytophagales bacterium | reverse complement strand
TTACTGGAAACCCCAGAACAAATGTTCCTGACAACTATCTAAACTTTAATTGCCCTGTTGATTTTGATCTTATGTTGATGCCCGATGGTATGATATATACTAACTTTTGTGCGATTTTGGGCGATAGAATCAATAGAACAGCAATAAGAATAGAGAACCCGAATGGGTTGGGGTTTGCTTCCAGGCTAAACTACTATACATTAGAAACGGATAATTCCGAAACAGTTCTTATACAACATTTCCCAAATATATTGCCTCATTACTTCAATGGTATTTCACCAATTGCTAATCCCAATGTAAATTGTGCTGAGCCAGAAATATACATTGTTTACCCTAATCCTGCACGGAATATTCTTAATATTAAAATATCGGAAAAGTGTTTTCAACCCTATAAATTAAAACTGATTGTTTCTACTGGCCAGCTTATTGCAACCTACGCTATCAATCAAGCTATTCCCGAACCCATTGATATAAGTCATTTAGCATCGTCTAGTTATTATGCTGTTTTTGAGTTTTCCGATAGAAAAGTTATTAAGAAAATACTTAAATATTAAATTATCCGTTATTTACACAAAAGTGCAGGGTAAATTTAATGTAATATTCCTATTTATTTTCATCTTCCCTGAGTCAGTGATTAGTCAAAATACCACTAAAAACTGGTTATTTTTTAATCAATTACGTTTTGAATTTAAAAATGGAACAGCATTATACAATCCAAATAACCCATCAATAGCTGAAGACAGAACAGCTGTTTTTTCTCACCCTACGACAGGAGAGCTAATGCTGTATTTTGATGGGCAAAATCTGCGGTCAGGAGAGGAATTGAAATTAGTTGAAGAAAATATTAAAAATGGTAGTGTACTTAGACAGACAAGTTTGATCTTACCTTTAAGCAAAGCTCTTAATGCTTTTTACTTATTTACATGTCAAACTTCTTTTAATCAAGATGCTAATTTAGTTTCAACAAACTTAACTTACTCTTTTATTGCTAACACCAATGGTAATTACTCTGTTGATAGCTTAAATATTCCATTAAACTCCAATATAACTCCAAATGTAACTGCGTACCCTTTAAATGATGATGAAGGTTTTTGGTTAGTATTACATTCTTTTTCAGGTAATAACTTTATTATTTATAAGGTAAATGAAAGTGGTATTCATTTTCATCAACAACAATCTATTGGTTTTTCAATTCCAAATGATCTTATAATTAACCGAACAGGAACCCTTAATTTCTCACCCAACGGTCAGTATCTTGTTTTTACGCATTGGTCAAGTATTGAAATATATCGACCACAGTTAGATTTATTCTCTTTTAATATTGATCAAGGAATTTTGGATGCATATTACCCACTTGATAATTTTCTATTTCAATATGGAGCCTCATTTTCTCCAGATAATTCTAAATTATACGTTTCGATTTTAGATTCTTTATCTAATAATGTTGAATATTTTTTACAATATGATATTTCTGCCGTGATAAAAAATGAAGCTAATAATTTCGAACCGATTAATGTTTCGACAATTGAAGGATTTAATATCCACTTTGCTAACAGACATTTTCAACTAGGATTAGACGGTCGATTATATTTCAGTGGAAATAATACCAATAGACTATATAGAATTGATAACCCAAACGAATCTGTGGAAAACTTAAGTTTTTCTTATGTGAGCTACCCAGGTGATGGATTTAACTTTAAAGCATTCCCCAATTTTCTTCAACATGAATTTGATGGGCTGACCATCAGTGATAATCCTATTTTAAATTGTACAGCGGCTAGCATTTATATACTTTATCCGAATCCTGCACAACAGATTTTAAACATTCAAATTTCTGAAACCTGCTTTCAACCCTTTAAACTAAGCTTAATAAACTTAAAAGGACAAGTGATATTTCAAGATGTGGAAATTATGCAAGCTGAAAGTACAATAAGTCTTCAAAATTATGCATCCGGAAGTTATTTTATTGTTTTTAATATTGGAGGTCGAAAGATCACGAAAAAAATCTTAATTATTTAAAAGGTCGCATTGTAATTACAAGGTTTTATAGAGATGTGTACCACACATCTTAACTCTTAACCGTTTGAGAAGGAATACTGACTATTAAGACCTACTTTTTTGAAATGATTCCGTTATTCTTCTATATTTGATCGCTTTTGTGATGAAAAACCTGTTTTTTGTCATGGAAAATGATGTTTTAATGTAGATAATATGAAATATTCTAAAATAAGTGGATTAGGTCATGCAGTCCCACAAACGATTGTCACCAATGAAGATTTATCAAAAATATTGGATACTTCAGATGAGTGGATCACTGAAAGGACGGGAATCAAAGAAAGAAGGTTTTTCGATCCGGAAATAGAAGGTACGCTGGCTAAAATGGCTAAGAAAGCAGCAGACATGGCATTAGAAAGAGCCAAGATGAGTAAAGATGAAATAGATTTTATCATCTTCGCTAGTATCACCCCTGATTATTTCTTTCCAGGATCAAGTGTGTTATTACAGCGTGAGTTGGAGATGGACACGATAGGTTGTTTAGATATCAGAAATGCTTGTTCAGGATTTGTTTACAGCCTTTCCGTTGCCGATCAGTTTATTAAAACAGGCATGTATAAAAACATCATGGTGGTGGGAGGAGAAATTCAATCAACCGCCATTGATATGACTGACAGAGGAAGGTCTACTGCAGTTATTTTCGGTGATGGGGTAGGAGTAGCTATTTTGAGCGCCAGTGAGGAGCAGGGTGTGTTATCCACTCATTTACATGCAGAGGGGAAATATGCTGAGGAACTTTTTGTGAAAGACCCGGGCAGTAGCAGAACTAAGGAGGAAAGACAGCCGGAACAGATTTTAGATACCTCTGGTTTTAAGGTGTACATGAATGGAAACATGGTGTTTAAGCATGCAGTGGTGCGTTTTCAGGAAGTAATTGAAGAAGCGTTGAATCAAAATAATCTAACTGCAAAAGATATTGATATGCTAATACCTCATCAAGCCAATTTAAGAATTTCCAAGTTTATACAGAGTAAATTAGGCTTGCCGGATGAAAACGTATTTAATAATATTCAGAAGTATGGCAATACAACAGGTGCTTCCATTCCAATAGCGATGAGTGAGGCCTGGGAAGAGGGTAAAATTAAGGATGGTGATCTGGTATGTTTGGCAGCTTTTGGGAGCGGTTTCACCTGGGCTTCCGCCTTAATCAGATGGTAAAAATCACTATTCTATCATAAAGAAAATGCTATCAATCAGAATATTTAGATGAAAAATATCATTTTTATCAGATTTTATTTAGATTTAACAAAAACATTCAGACAATATGATTACGAAACAATATAATCCCAGTCAGTTAGAAGTAGAATTAGCTAAGGCGATAACAGAACTTTCTCATGAGATTGAAGCTAAATTAAATGGATTTAAAATTACCTCAGTGGAAGATAAAATTCAGGCCGATAACCCGATGGTGAAAATTAAATTAGTAGATAGTGACAATGATCAGCATGAAGTGGTTTTAAAAGTAATCCAGAAGCCTGACCAGGTAGAATAAAAATTACACTATCAACCTAAAATCATATAAAAAAAGTGTCGGATGACACTTTTTTTATTGTTAAAATTCCTAAATATTTAATAAATGGCACTTTTTTCTCTACAAGAATTAGACATTGCAGAAGACCCATATATCCTGCTAATTAAAAATAGGATTATGGAAAAGGCTAGAGGTTTAATGGAGGAATTAGAACAAGATTTAAACCATTATTTAAAAACAACGCCACACCATTTACCTGAGGAAATAAATTTGAAACATGGTAAGATATCTAAAGGTGAAAATTATAAATACCTGCCTTATGTAATATTGGATTATCCTGCATTTTTTACCAGAAAAGATAGTTTTGCTTTCAGAACCATGTTTTATTGGGGCCACTTTATTTCTTTTACGCTTCATTTACAAGGGTACTATGCGAGGAAATACGGGCAAGCGTTGGTAGATCATTTAAAAGTAGTGGATCAGGAAGAAGAGGTTTATTTTTGTGTGAATGATAGCCCTTGGGAATATGTGTTCGATAAAGAGAATTATAGATTGTTAAATTCTTTAAAATCAGAGAAAATTGACAGCCATATAAAAAATAATGATTTCATGAAGATTAGTATTAAACTATCAATTTCTGAAAATCACAGATCATCGGATGTTATGTTAAAATATTTTAAAAACATTTTAATGGGCTTGGCTAAAAACAATAGCTAATTTCTGATGTTACCTAAATAAAAAAAGTATGTTCGGACTATTCAAATCAAAATCAGAGTTAGATAAGCTAAATGAACAATATAAAAAGTTGTTAGCTGAGTATCATAAATTAAGTACTGTTGATAGGAAAAAGGCAGATGATAAAATGGCAGAAGCTGAGGAAGTAGCCAAAAAAATGGATGAAATAAATAGTAAGAAGTAAAATTTTCTTCATTAATATTAAAAAATTGTAGTAAAATTAGAGGGATGTTTCACATCCCTTTTTTAGTTTTACAGAATGGAATTTATTCATCCCCCTTTTTATGATAATTATGTGAATTCGGTTACTCAGCCAATTCCAACAGCTTTAAACGAACAAGAAAAATACATCAATAACTTTCTTGCTGAATTAAAGGAAGATCAACTTAATTTTAGATATGCTCCCGAAAAGTGGACATTAAAAGAGTTGTTATTACACTGCCTTGATGTAGAAAGAATTATGGCTATGAGGCTATTGATGATCAGCAGGGGAGAGATGAATTCCTTATTAGGATTCAATGAAAACGAATATGTAGAGTTTACAGAATCTGATTTCATCACTCTTGAGGATATCAAAGATGATTTTTATTGGCTTAGAAAGTCAAATATTAACCTTTTAAAAATGTTGCCGGAACATTCTTTTGATAGAGTTGGATCAGTGGATTATAAACCAATGACTGTTGCTAGTCTTTGGTCTATCATTGTGGGACATTGGAATCATCACATCAATATAATTAATGAAAGGTATTTATAAGAGTCAAATAAACCTGCTTTTCATAATTTATTATTCGATAATTTACTATTTTCAACATCAATTATTAGATTTCTATCGTAATTAACTGTAATTAACCTTTTTTCAAGTTATGAATTTTTTAATTAAACTTTTATTGTCAACTATTTCAGTTTTAGTATCAGCCTATTTATTACCTGGAGCCCACGTTGATGGATTTTTCACCGCTTTCATTGTAGCCATTTTTCTTGCGCTTTTCAGCGCCACATTAAAACCTATATTGATAATTCTCACTATTCCGGTCACTGTTTTTACATTAGGTTTATTTCTGCTAGTTATTAATGCTTTAATGATAATGCTTGCAGATTATATGGTAGGAGGTTTTACTGTTGATGGTTTTTGGTGGGCATTAATATTTGG
>JBBSPJ010000303.1:0-5421 GCA_038258905.1 Cytophagales bacterium | reverse complement strand
GCTCTGTTATCAATTACACCGTCAACACCTTCAATATTACCAATCATATCATTATTAAGGATACCTAAAATGTTCCATCCTTTTTCTTTAGCATATTTGGCTAAACCAGCGCCACCAAATAATCCTTGCTCTTCTCCTGATAAGCCAACATAAATTATACTGTGCTTAAATGAGTATTTAGATAAAACCCTAGCGGCTTCAATGGTACCTGCCATTCCGGAAGCGTTATCGTTAGCTCCAGGTGCATCAGTTTCAAAATCCATGGTGTCGCTGGCTCGGGAGTCAATATCTCCCGACATGATGATGTAATTATTAGGGTATTCAGTGCCCTTTTGGATGGCTACTACATTCACAACATAAGCATCTTTAGGTACTCTGCTATTGCCTTCTTTAGTCACCAAATCTTTTTGATAGAATACATCGATGCAATTGTTACATTCTTTTGAAATTTGATCAAATTCACCCTTGATCCATCTTCTGGCGGCTCCTATACCTCTGGTATCAGAAACAGTATCTGAAAAAGTGTTGCGTGTGCCAAAATTGGCTAAGGTGCGAATATCACTTTCCAGTCTTTCTGCAGAAACCGCATCAATAATATCATAAAACCTTAAATCAGCCTGTGGCGGCACTGGTTTTTGGGCATATAATTGTTGAATGCTTAGTATTAATAGAATCGTAAATATATTTTTCATAGGCTTTTAATTTTTAGGAAATATAAAGAAATATAAGAAAAGAGTAAAATGAATTGTTTTAAGCGGTAGGAAATATTATGAAATCAAGAATTATTTATTAAACTATAGGAAAACCTGAAATCATTAAGGTGGACTTATAAAATGCTACACCCTTTACCATCATTCTGCTTGTGTGTATTAATTGTAGAATGACAGGCTATAAAAAAAACCTCAGAGCACTAAAGATCGTTGCGTGAACCCCATTTATTACAGGATTTGGGCTGCTTACCTGATCAGCCTTCCACTGTTATCCTGATCTCCGAAGAGAACGAGGTGCTAACGTAAAACGCCAACATTGAGGCCTGGCTTTACAAGTTTGCTTCACCCGGTACTAGTTTACTTGTTAGGTTCACCAAACGTGTTTAATACCCTGAGGAATACTGTAAATTTACAGCTTTCAAATAGCAAACAAGCATTATTAAAGTAAAGTTTTCAACATTCAATAATTTGTAATGCTTCTTCTTTATATAGTATAAATCTAGGGTAATTGATTGTAACAATCTACATTGTAAAGAATACTGTTAGATTGATAATTTAAGAGCTTTTATCCTACCAACTGAAATAATAAACACTTTCAAATTGTAAAATATGATCCCTAGCATTGCTTATTAAGTCGCTATTCCTGCTGACTACTTGAAATTGAAACTTTTGGCCCTTTTTAAATAATTTGCCCACACCAAATGACAATCTATTCTCTAATTCATCACCTACAGCATTAAAGGCATAAACTAACTCATTGCCAGCAATAAGGTAAAACTCTCCTTCATCTAAACTTTCCCCATTTAAAGGAAAATCTGTGCTGACGGCATACCTTAAACGAGTTAAATAATCGAAGCTACGGATTCGTTGCTCAATACGGAATTTGTTGGCGAGTCTGAGCCCGCCATATTTAGCTAAAAATGCAAACTGTTGTGTAATTCTATGTTCATAGCCGGTTTCAGGTTCAAATGGATCGTAACCACGGTACATATACCCCAAACTTATTTTTTTTGATCCAAATAGGGTATAAGTTCCAAATCCTTTTATTTCCCAGCGGTCGGTTTTAAAGTTTTTTTCACCTTCACCATAATTAGTAAAACGCTGCCTACCCATAATGGAAATGTTATAAGCCCATCTGCTATTTACTTTTTTGGTAAAAGAAAGGCCTGGTTCCCAGCGGATTGAAGGTTTGTTTTGGGCTGATAAAACATAAGTAAATAAGCATAAAAACAGAATAGAACCAGTTCTAATAAAGTACATTATCATCAGCTCTTGATATTATAATTCTTTTCATTTCCAGCTCACCCTTATCATTAAATAAAAATTCAAAAAACCCGGTATCATTATCTTTAGTTTTTACTTCAGCCTCAATTTCGTATTTTATGATCAAATCCTCAAGATCCATTTCCAAAAATTCCTCGATATATTCATCGTCATCATCTATTTCCAACTCACCGTCTTCGTACTCCTGTTCCCTGTTATACTGAATCTGAATTCTGGTTAATCGATATTTTTCATAGTTTTCCTTGAAATATTGAGTAATTGCTTTTTGTATATTGTCAGGAAAATCGCTTAATACTCTAATGATTTCAATATCAATTAATTCCCCTTTATCATTAAATTTAACACTGATTTTTTCACCCTTGTAATGGGATTTGAATTCGAAATAATCACCTGCTTCAGATATCTCTTTATAGTACTTGGTCTTTTTTGCTTTTTTTAGAATAGGAGAAGCTAGTTTGAGTGCCTTTTCTGGAAATTCTTCTTTCTTAATAGAAACTTCTCTTTCTATCTTTTCTCCCTCGTTTTGTGCTAAGACAGAAAAATTAAATGTTAAAAGAAATGCAAAAAGCAGAATAGAAATTAATTGAAAACGTGCCATAAAGAATATTAAACTAAATTATCTTAGAACTCTTGGAATACTAATATGCAATATTTTTAATTACGATAGTTTCTTAAAACAGTTTAATGAGAAGTTATAAGGCCATTATTTATCCTTAAGCAAATCATCCATTTTCTTGTTGAATTTAGAAACGAATTCATCATAGTATTTTCCCGTTCCGGGCCCTGAAAAACCTGTATGAATGTTCACAACTTGACCATTTTCATCAATAATAATCATGGTAGGAAACGAAATCACCTGATTGAGCATGGGTAAAGTTTTAGATGCTGCCTCTTTGTCACTGGTGCCCGCAATCAAAAAATTATAATTAACATTCCACTTATCAATCATTTTCTCTACTCGGTTTTTTGCATAATCAAAATCATCTTTTTGCTCATAGGCTAAGCCAATTATTTCTACACCTCTGTCTTTATTTTCATCATACCAGGCAGAAAGAAATTTAGTTTCATCCATGCAGTTAGGACACCAGGTGCCAAAAATTTGCAGAATAACCACCTTGTCTTTATATTTTTCATCAGTTAAGCTTACTTGTTGCCCATCTAAGTTTGGAAAGCTAAAGTTGATCTGATCGTATTCTCTTTTTAGGTAAGTTAATGAGTCAGGATGTGGTAATTCTGCGTTTTCATTTTTAAAGCCTGTCCACGTTTCGTGCCATTCCTTTCCAGAATAGAAATCACCTTTTAAGGTGCCATCTTTCTGCATGGTAGCCTCAAATAAGTAAGCATGGTTGCCGTCAAATGTGCTTAATTTCAAAGTGTTGTTATCTGCTGCTCCTGTTAAGTACCTATAATCACCAAATGGAGTTAAAAAGGTACCTTTAACCTCATTTTCATTCTGCTCAAAAATACCTATGGCCAAAGTTGTGTCTTGTTCTTCCGACTCAATAAATGTTACTTCCCATTTTCCGGAAAAATCAGAGGGAGATTTTTCTTCATCTATTAAAATAAATTTTTCATTCCCTTTATGAAATGAAACAGGAAGAACATAATCATCTTCGTAATGCTTTGTGTAAGTGCCGGAAAGTGCACTATTTTGGATCGCTAAATGTAAAGAAATGTCAAAAATATGCAGTGGTATGTGTAGTGAATCATTCTTACGGGTTATATCATCTAAAAGTATCTCTTCTTCACCATTAATAATTTGGGCGGTAATTGTACCATTTTCATTCTCATTGAGGTGCATTTTAAAGGGAGTCTTCTTGTTTTGCATGCTGATTTCACCAATCCATAAGCCATCCAGCACAATTTTTTGTTTTTCAGGATTACAAGCAATAACGAGGATAAGTAAAAAGGGTAGTAAATATTTTTTCATAATGTTGTAATACAGGATCTGAGCTAAAATGGTTTAAAGTTTTTTGTCGCTTTGCTGACTTTATTCTTTTTTGTGCTTAAGGTGCCTCAAATTTAATGCAAAATATAATTTTAAGTTGGATTTGGAACCAATAAAAGGTTATTTTCTGGAGTTTAGGTTAAACAGGGTTGAAAAACTGTTATTCAACAGAATCATTTTTAATGATTAGATCCTAATGTCGTTTAGTTGAGCATTAGTTTTAAACCTCCAGCCAATGGCTGGGCAACCTTTGGTTGAGAAAATTGTCTTAACTAAAAGACATTGATTTATATACTTCATTTTTATTTCAAAAATGAAGTTATTACTACTTAAATTAAACTATTAATTATGGCTGGTATTTTTGAAGGGTTACGAATTTTAGAACTGGCAAATGTACTGGCTGGTCCATCTGTAGGTCAGTTTTTTGCTGAACTGGGAGCGGAGGTGATTAAAATTGAAAATCCTCGAACCTTAGGTGATGTTACTCGCTCATGGAGACTTTCTTCGGAAACGAATGAGTGGGCAAATAGCGCTTATTTTTCAGCAATAAATTCAGGGAAATACTCTCTTGGTTTAGATTTTAAAAATCCCAATCATTTTAAGGTGTTTTTAGAGTTAGTCAGTAAATCAGATATGCTCATTTCAAGTTATAAACCTGGAGATGCAGAGAAACTCTCCATCGATTACGAATCCTTAAAAACCGTAAATTCAAAATTGATTTATGGCCAAATTACAGGGTATGGCAATGATAATCCTAAAGTTGGATACGATGCCATATTACAGGCAGAGTCAGGTTTTATGTTTATGAATGGTGAGCCGGGCGGTAAATCGCTTAAAATGCCGGTGGCTTTAATTGATATTTTAGCTGCTCATCAGCTTAAGGAGGCCTTACTTGTTGCTTATATTCATCAGTTGAAGACAGGTGGAGGTAGCAAGGTTTCCGTTTCATTATTGGATGCCGCTATTTCAAGTTTAGCAAATCAGGCTACCAACTACCTAATTGCCCAACACAACCCAATAAAAATGGGAGCAGAACATCCTAATATTGCGCCTTATGGTAGTGTGTTCAGCTGTATAAATGGAGAGCAAATTGTATTGGCAATAGGCACAGATAAACAATTTAAAATGCTGTGCGCTATTATTGGAATTCCTGAGATAGCAGATCAAAAGGAGTTTGAAACCAATGCCGGAAGGGTGAAATACCGAGGAGAATTGAATGCTATTATTCAAAAAGCTTTTTCTAATCTTGAGTTTGATGGCATTATCAATCAACTAAATGAAGGAAAAATTCCTGCAGGGAAATTACAATCTGTCGCAGAGGTTTTTGATTCTGGCATGGCAAATCATCTGTTACTTAAATCAAATTTGCAAACCGTAGGCTTGCGAAATTTTGTTGCGAAATCCGATATTTTTGAGGAAACTTCCCACATTTCCCCACCGCCAACTTACAATCAGGATTTTCGCTTTGTTTTAAGCAGG
>JBBSPJ010000302.1:0-5441 GCA_038258905.1 Cytophagales bacterium | reverse complement strand
GAAAGGGGAGGCAATTGTTCATACAATTTATTACGTAGGGAATGAACTTCTGCGATGGCAGCTCTTCCGGCTGAGGAAAGTGTATAAAAGCGTTTTCTCCTACCACCTCTTTCATTTGTAGCCCCTCCCATATCCGATTTCAGAAGTTTTTTATCCTCTAATCGGTTAAGCACGGCATGTATCGCACTTATATTTACAGATCTACCAGTCTGCTCCTTTATTTCCTGTAAAACCGTAACGCCATAGGCCTCTTGGTGCAATATGCCGACTGTCAGCAATACCAATTCTTCCAGTTCTCCTAAATAGCTTCCTTTCATCTTTGCCTTATTAGATTTACAAATATGGATCAAATATATTATATCTATATTTGTAAATCAAATAAAAAGAGTTTTATTGCAGTTAGATTTATCTATAAAATAAAATTTTTAGGCATAAGATAAAATGTAAATGACCTATAAACATCAGGTATTAGGAATAAATAATTAATAAATCCTTAAAAAAATCTATGAGAACTTTAAAGTACACAATCCTAATTATTGCATCACTAGTAGTTTGGACTACTTTTATAGCGTATGGTGTGATAAATGGGTTTTTATTAAAATCTATCACCTCAAAGGAAAATCCAAAAGATTTCAAAAAGGCAAGCAAAGATATAATAGCAGGTGAATTTGTGGGTAACCTGGCTATGACTCTGATTGAAGACGGAAAGGTAGCCGATCAATATTTTTATGCTTCTGATGATGAAGTTATTGATGAAACCACCGTTTTTCAAGTTGCTTCTGTCAGTAAATGGGTTACTGCTTGGGGAGTGCTCAATTTGGTAGAACAAGGTAAATTAGATTTAGATCGTCCTGTAGATAAATATCTTACAAGGTGGCATTTGCCTGAAAGCGATTTTGATAATAGAAAAGTGAATGTGAGAAGATTGCTTTCTCATACTTCCGGCTTGGTAGATGGTATGGGATATGAAGGTTTTAGTCCTAATGAAACAGTGCAAACTATAGAGGAATCACTCAACCAAGCTACCGATACTTTATACTCAGAAGGTATAGCCATTTTAGGTTATGAACCGGGGACGGAGTATAGATATTCCGGGGCAGGGTATACTATTCTTCAATTATTAATCGAAGAATTAAGCGGTCAGTCATTTCAGGAATTTATGATTGAAACTATTTTTGAACCTTTAAATATGTTTAATTCAACATTTGTGTTGGAAGATAAACCGAATTTAAAATTAGCAAAACTATACAAAGAGGATGGAAGTATATCTGAGCCTTACCAATTTACAGCTTTAGCTGCTGCTTCGTTGTACACGTGCACATCTGATTTATCAAAATTCATGATTGCACATATCAAAGGAAATAAAATTCTTTCTGAAGAAATCCTAGGTTTAATGAGTAAACCCGAAGCTTTTTATCAAAATGGATTTGCTAGATATTCATTAGGTACTCAGTATTTTAGTCAGGATGATAAAGCTTCTTGTATAATCGGGCATGATGGTAGTAGTAACAGACCAGCTATTAATACCACAGCACGAGTCGATTTAAAATCAGAAAGTGGAATTATTGTGTTGGAAATGGGTAATTACAGTACGGCATCTATCATTGCTGACGAGTGGATGTTTTGGAAAGCAGGAATTGCCGATAGGGTTGTGATTGAAAGGAATATTCCCTTTTTGGCTACTTTATTAATTGTTGGTTATCTACTGATATCTATTCTTGCGATAATATTAATTATTCGTCAAAATAAGAAGCGAAAATTAGAAAAAGGAAGACAATAAAAGTTATTGAAATAACTGAGCTTATCAATTCAACAAATAGTTTGAAAAAATTTTAACTATCCATTTGTGCGAAGTAAATTTTAAAATTTACTTGTATGTGACGTGTTATATTATTAATTTTATACGTATAACATTAAATATTATGGATACAAAATTGACTTTGAGATTGGATGAAGATGTTATCGCTAGAGCAAAGAAATATGCGGTGGATCATCAAATTAGTCTCTCAAAAATGATAGAATCTTATCTCGAAAGCTTAACTCAACCGGAAAAAGGTAAAGGTAAATCTAATATAACGCCTCTTGTAGAAAGTTTAAGTGGTGTTATTACATTACCGCCTGACTTTGATTATAAAAAAGTATATAGGGATCATCTTGAGCAAAAATATCAATGAAAAAGATATTTGTAGACACCAACATTGTAATTGATTTATTAGCTAAAAGAGAATTATTCTATCAAGATGCAGCTGCTTTATTTTCTTTGGCCGATAAAAATCAATTAGAAATATCGGTATCTTCTTTAACTATTGCCAATACAAGCTATACTTTGTTGAGGAATATGAAAGCTAATCAAGCAAAGTCTGTTCTGAGAAATTTGAGGTTATTAGTGAAAATATTGCCATTAGACTACAAAATCATTGATTTAGCATTAAATGATGATTCTTTTTCTGATTTTGAAGATAGCCTTCAGTATTTTACAGCTTTGGAAAACAACCAAGAGCTAATATTAACTAGAAATTTAAAAGATTTTAAGCATTCCAAATTACCCATACTCACAGCTAAACAGTTTATTGCATCATTAGGATAAGTAGAATGTAATGTTTAATTTATTTTTGTATAGTTTAGCTAGAAATGGACTTAAAAAATTTCAAATACATATCTGCAATAGACCCTCACTCTTTCGCCAGATTTACAATTGAGAAGCGTTTGCCTTCCATTCTTGATAAAGTTATTGCAGCTAAGCTTTTTGATGATGAAATACAAGAAAGACTGATTAAACTCAAAAATGATTTACCGGACCTAAAGGTGCAAGCTTTACAATTAGAAAAGGATGAAATCAATTATTGGGAGAACTTTTTTGAAGAATATGCTCATAAGTCTATACTAGAAATTCCTTTCTTTTACGCAGAGATGTATTTTTATCGTTATTTGTTAAATATTACTGATTTTGCTACCAATAGGGTAGATCCATTTTCAAAAATCAAAGCAGACGATTTACACGATAGGGCTGATGCCTTTGAAACGCTATTACAAAATGTCGATAATATAGAAGAAGCCATTTTATGTTCCTTAACAGACAATACCGCGGATTTAAGTCAGCTTGATAGAAATGACAGTGGTTTAAATATAATAGTGAATCATAGCAGTGAACTTGTCAGTCTAATTGAGGAACAAGAAACAATACACATCATTCTGGACAATGCCAGAACTGAGTTATTCTCAGATTTTTTGCTTGTAAAGCACATATTAGAGTCCCATTCCACAAAAAAGGTGATATTATATCCTAAAAAACTACCTTTATTGGTTTCAGATGCTACCATGGAGGATGTTGAAAAGCTTTTTGAGTTTTTAATGAACTGTGGAATAAGCTCCTTAAACTCCTTAATGAGCTTTTTGAATCATCATATTAATAAGGGCAATATTGAATTTGTGGTTGATAGTTATTGGCATAGCCCCAACCATTTTACAAAGGTACCTGCAACTATTCAGAAACTTATAAAACCTAATGATTTGGTAATAGCCAAAGGGGATGCCAACTACAGACGTTTTTATGAAGACCGTAAGATTCCGTACAATTATCGTGGTGCTGGAATTATTTCTTCCAATCAATTTGCACTCAGGACACTAAAATCTGAGATAATAGCAGGAATGGAACTGAGTAAAGTAGATCAATTACAAATGCAAGATGCCAATTGGATGGTTAATGGCAAGTATGCTGTGATTCAAAGAATTGAATAAGAAGGATTGTTGTTTATTAAGAATTATTTCGAGTGTAGTATAACTTTCTAGAATTTAGTTAATTATTCTATATTTTTTGTAAAGGTTGATTTTGAGGCATATATATAAGTTGTCATTTTTACTTATCTTTAAAGTTTGGATAACTTTAATTAGTTGATAAAGAAGAAACAATAACCCAATATTAATAAAAACCGTGTTTTGAAAATCTTCCAATCCAATATAGAAACATCTAACATTGAAATCCTTTACTTAGAAAAAGTAGTAAAAAAGCTTTCTTTCTTCCGATTAATATTTTTCCTAATCTCCCTCGTTGCCATTGTGGTAATTGCAAATGAACGTTTACTGAGCCTACTTTGGTTTGCTGTCCCTCTTTCTATAGTAGGCTTCGTGTTTATTTTAATTCGCTATAATCACCTAACCCATCGTAAGAAAACAGCCCTATTTTTAACGGAGATTGATAAAAATGAAATTTTGAAGTTGGAAAATAAGCTGTCAAGTTTTCCGGGAGGTGAATCCTATCTCACAAAGGATCATGCTTATGTGGCCGATTTAGATGTTTTCGGATCGCACTCCTTGTTTCAGCTCTTGAATAGAACCACCACTGAATCAGGAAGTCATTTGCTTGCCAAATGGCTCTCAGAACCTGCTTCTAAAGAAATAATTCTTACCAGGCAACAGGCCATTGAAGAGTTGGAACCTAATTTAGAATGGAGGCAAGAGTTACAAGTGGCTGGCTTACCTTTTATGAATAGCAAATGTGACTATCATAAGTTGTTGAAATGGTTTGAGCAGGACAATCAGTTGCTTCCTGAACAATCAAAATATCTATTAAGCAGTATTGCTTTAGCCATTTTGTTAACAGGATCTGCTGTATTTTGTTTTATTAATTCTAGTGCCCAGAACTGGATTTTATATTTGGTGCCTTTTCTCATCGTGATGATCATTAATTATCTGATTTTGAAAAAAGTAGCACCCATTGCTGAAAATATCATTGATCATACAGATCAGAATGTTCAAATATTGGGTGGTTACGAAAAGTTAGCGCAGACTCTTTTATCTAATAAATTTCAATCAGAAAAGCTTAAAAAGCTCAAATCTGATTTGAGTCAAAATAAATCCTCAGCTAGTGTAGAAATTAGTAAATTAAGAAAAATACTAGAACAATTTCAGCTAAGAGGCACAAAAAGGAGTATAGGTAATAAGTTTTATCCAGTTTTCAATAATTTATGGCTTTTTGATATTTATTGGATCATTTTAACAGAGAGATGGAAGTCAAGAAACAAAAATTATGTTAAATCGTGGATTGATGCGATTAGCGAGTTTGAGGTTTTAAATAGTTTAGCAGGTTTTGCCTATTCTAATCAAGATGTTGCATTTCCAGAAATTACTGAAGAGTCATTTATCCTGGATTTTGAAAAGCTCGGACATCCATTAATCAAGGAGAAAGATAGGGTTTGCAACAATTTCAGCTTAAAAAAGCAAGGGCAAATTGCAATGATTACCGGCTCAAATATGGCTGGAAAAAGCACTTTCCTAAGGACAGTAGGTGTCAACCTGATTTTGGCATTAATGGGTGCGCCATGTTGCGCTAAATCCGGCAAAGTATCTCATTTGAAAATGTTTACCAGTATGAGAACGCAGGATAACCTTGAAGAAGGCATTTCTTCCTTTTATGCAGAGCTTAAAAAAGTGGAGCAATTACT
>JBBSPJ010000301.1:0-5468 GCA_038258905.1 Cytophagales bacterium | reverse complement strand
GTAAATCCTATTCCAGTACTAAAAGAGCCTGCCCTGGAAAAGCCCTGAATAGTATCAATCTGTACCGCACCTATTTCAGGATTATAGGTATGGTTTAACTCTCTCAAATACCAAACCTCATCATAACTAAAATTTGGGCTGGCAGTAATAAAGTTCAATACATTAAAAGAGGTAGATATAGGAATTCTGTGCCTTCCACCATTTCTTGCTCTTTGTAAAAATAAAGGCATGTTATCGAGATTAAAATCTGCGATACTATCTCGGTCCTCATCAGGAATTATTCTTCCTAAATTATTATTAATACTGTTTGTAGAAGTAAAATTGTAAGAGTAATTTACTTTTTGTAGCCAGCCTAGCCCATCTGCTTTTACATTTTTAAAAGGCTGCTGCCGGTTCATATTTAAGGCTACTTCGGGGAGCAACATATTAATCTGCCCGGTTCTAATATTCTGATCATGCCGTGCACTTACCGAATAGTTAAAGGGCGTTCCTTGAATAACATTAGAGTAGGATATATTAGAGTTAAAATTAGCATTTACTTGTTGCTGTTGATTCTGAACTGGGTTGTTTTGGTTAAATGACGATGTACCCCCATTTACTGAAGCTGAAAATCTTCCCGTTCCTTTAGATTCCGGCCTGTGCGACCACTGCACCCAAAAATCACGAGAAACCAACGAATCTGCTTCAGTCTCACCTATTCTCTGTTGATTGAAGCGTAGATTTAATCCGCCATTATAAGAGTATCTCTTTTTATAGGTAGAAGCCAGAGACATCCCGAAACTTCCTTTGGTGTAAATCTCACCTCTTAAGGCTAAATCTACATAATCGTTTATTGCCCAATAATAGCCACCATCTCTTAAGAAAAATCCTCTTCTATTTTCTTCTCCATAAGTTGGAAAAAGAATACCAGATGTTTTAGTATTAGGCATTGGAAAAAGACCAAAAGGCATAATTAAAGGTGTTGGTATTTCATTTAGTTCTAAATTAAATGGTCCCATTAAAATTTTATCACCGGGAATCATTTTTATTTGATTAGCTGAAATACCAAAATGAGGGTGTGTCAAATTACAAGTTGTATAGAGCGCATGTTCCCCGAATAGCTCGTCTTTTTCATTTTTCTTAATCCAGTCTGCATGCATAAATGCCTCACCTTGTTGGGTAACCACCCCTTTGATAATCGCTTTCTTTGTATCAAAATTATAGACAATCTCCTCAGTTTGGTATACCTGGCCTTTATCTGTAAAGACAGGCTTACCCTGGATTACACCAGCAGTATCTGGCAAGCCCTGTGCATCTAGTATTTTCGAGCCATAATTCACCTTAATTTTGTCAGCATCTAATAAAATCTCACCATAATCAACATGCGCTTTATTAAACATGATGATATCCTGAGTTTTTAAATTGAAGTTTACAGAATCTTTGGCCTTATAATTGACAGTAGTTTGAATATCGCTCTTCTTGGCAATTTTGGTGGAATCTACCGCGTTGGCTTTAGTAGTGTCGTTAGTAATCAAAGTAGAATCAACTTCTGACAGGGTTGAATCGTTATTAATTAAAACTGAATCCTGTTTTATTTTTTGCTTCAAAGAGTCTATTTCCTGAGCAAAAGATAAAAATGGAATGATAAATATGAATAAACTTAAAATATACCGCCTCAAATTCTTACCTGTATTTTTCCGATTTGTTGAAAATTTTACAACTTTGTGTAAAATTATACTATTCAAATTTAACAACCGAAAGATTGTGAAAAATATTGTTAGCCTTTCTTTACTTACTTTCCTCGCTGTGCTGGGATCTTTCACCAATCTAAACAAACCTTCATACAAAGTTGACCGTGTAGTAATTGATGCAGGGCATGGAGGCAAAGATGGAGGAACCAGTGGTGCCGTTTCGAAAGAGAAGGATATCGCTTTATCAATTGCTTTAGAATTAGGTACCATTATAAAAGAATATTTACCGGATGTTAAAGTCATTTACACAAGAAGTAATGATCAATTTATTGAATTAGATGAACGTGCTAACATCGCAAACAAAAATGGTGCCGACCTATTTATATCGATTCATTGTAATGCGGTAGAATATAGTAATAACGTAAACGGTACTGAAACCTGGGTAATGGGATTGCATAAATCAGAAACGAATTTGAATGTGGCAAAAAGAGAAAACTCAGTTATACTGATGGAGGAAAATTACGAAGAAAAATATGAAGGTTTCGATCCTAATGATCCGGCCTCTCATATATTGTTTTCTTTATATCAAAATGCCTATCTTTCGAACAGTTTAAACCTGGCTGAAAAGATTGAATATCAATTTCAAAAAAGAGTAGGCCGCCATAGTAGGGGCGTAAAACAAGCAGGTTTCGTGGTTTTATACAAAAGCTCCATGCCAAGTGTACTTGTTGAGACAGGTTTTTTAAGTAATCCAAAGGAAGAAAGATATTTGAACGATGATTTAGGTCAAACTTATATTGCTTCTGGTATCTTCAGGGCCATAAGAGATTACAAAGTGGAAATAGAGTCAATGAATTAAATTTAACTACATTGAAAAAAGGAAAAGAAATCAAAATTGCCATTTTAGCTATTGCTGCTTTGGTTGTTTTTTATTTAGGTTTTAATTATTTAAAAGGCATCAATTTTTTTGATCCTGTAAACGAATACTATGCTATTTATGAAAATATAGACGGGCTTACTGTTTCAAATCCTGTTTTGCTCAGCGGTTTGCCTGTAGGACGGGTAAGTGAAATTGAAATTTTACAAGATAGGGATGATATAATAAAGGTCTATTTTGAATTGAGAGATGATATCACTCTTAGCCAACAATCTGTCGCATTACTTAGTACTGATTTATTAGGCTCACAAACTATAGTTATTCAGCGAAATCAAGTAGATGATGTTTTACCAACCGGAAGTGAAATTAAAGGTGAAGTTAAAATGCCTTTAACAGAACAAATACAGGAACAAGCCTACCCAGTATTGCAAACTTTAGATTCTGTAAGTAAACATCTAAACGCTATTCTGGAAAATCTTGACAATAATCAGGTGGTTATTAATGATATTTTAGAAGATGTAAGAACTACAACCGGAAATCTCTCCAAAATTTCTGAAAAGCAAGCTACTATTACCGCTTTAATTGAAGATTTCAAGGTTATTTCTGGAGAACTGGCAAATAAAAAAACTGGAATGGCAGCTCTGCTTACAAAAGCGAATGGGGTGGCAGATTCATTAAATGCACTTGAAATTGGTAAAGTTGTTAATAGATTAGATACTACCTTAACAAATGTAAACTCCTTGTTAGCTACTATGCAAAACGGGGGCGGAACTGTGGACAAATTACTTAATAGCGATTCTCTCTACAATAATTTAAATAAGAGCCTGGAATCTCTGGATAACTTACTAATTGATTTTCAGGAATCACCTAAGAAATATGTTCACTTTTCTGTTTTTGGAAAAAAGGATAAAGACAAAGATGAAAATGAGGAAAGCGATGAATAGTCTGTTGTTTATTTATCCGATTTAAAATAATATTGAAAAGATTAATTAATTAATAATAAAGTTTTACAAAACCATTAGCCTTCATGGATATAGCCTTCAATAAAAACGAAGATCTTAACAAACAATCAGTCGATCAATTAAAATATAAACTCAAGAAAGTATATTTAGGAGGTGGCGAAAAGAAAATAGCTTCTCAGCATAAAAAAGGTAAATTAACTGCTAGAGAACGAATTAACTACCTTCTAGATAAAGGTACCGAATTCTTAGAAGTAGGTGCTTTTACTGCCGAAGGAATGTATGAAGAAGTGGGTGGTTGTCCTTCAGCAGGTGTTGTTACAGGTATTGGCTATGTGGAAGGCAGGCAAGTGATGGTAGTAGCTAATGATGCCACTGTAAAAGCAGGCGCATGGTTTCCTATGACCGCCAAAAAGAATTTAAGAGCTCAGGAAATAGCAATGGAAAACAGATTGCCAATTATTTACCTGGTAGATAGTGCAGGCGTATTCCTGCCAATGCAAAATGAAATATTCCCGGATAAAGAGCATTTCGGCAGGCAATTCCGAAATAATGCAAAAATGTCGTCAATGGGTATTATACAAGTAGCTGCTATCATGGGAAGTTGCGTAGCAGGCGGTGCTTACTTACCCATTATGGCTGATGAGGCTATGATCGTAAATGAAACCGGCTCCATCTTTTTAGCCGGATCTTATCTGGTTAAAGCTGCTATTGGCGAGAGCATTGATAATGAAACATTAGGAGGTGCATCCACTCACTGTGAAATTTCGGGCGTTACAGATAATAAATATGAAACTGATGAAGAGTGTCTTGATGCTATTCGTAAGATTTTTGATAAAATAGGAAGTTACGAAAAAGCTGGTTTTGATAGAGCCAAGTCAGCTAAACCAGCTAAGGAAGAGAAAGATATTTATGGTATTTTACCTCACGACAGGGTAAAACCTTACGATACACACGATATAATTGAAAGATTGGTAGATAATTCTGAGTTTGATGAATACAAAGCGCTTTATGGCAAATCAATTTTATGCGGAACAGCCAGAATTGATGGTTGGGCTGTAGGTATTGTGGCTAACCAGAGGAAAGTAGTAAAAACCAAAAAAGGTGAGATGCAAATGGGTGGGGTTATCTACTCTGATTCAGCCGATAAAGCTGCCCGATTTATTATGAATTGTAACCAAAGAAAAATACCGCTTTTATTTCTGCAGGATGTTAGTGGCTTTATGGTAGGAAGCAAATCCGAACATGGTGGCATAATAAAGGATGGTGCGAAAATGGTAAATGCTATGGCTAATTCCGTAGTTCCTAAATTTACTATTATTATGGGGAATTCTTACGGGGCAGGCAATTATGCCATGTGTGGAAAAGCTTATGATCCAAGACTAATTTATGCCTGGCCTAGCGCTCAAATTGCAGTGATGAGTGGTGCAGCAGCGGCAAAAACTTTGCTACAAATTAAAGTGGCCACATTAAAATCGAAAGGCGAAAAAGAAATTACACCTGAGGAAGAAAAGAAAATGCTGGCTGAAATCACAGATAAATATAATGAGGAATTGTCTCCTTATTATGCGGCTGCCAGATTATGGGTGGATGGCATAATTGATCCTTTAGAAACCAGAAAAGTAATTTCTATGGGTATTGAAGCGGCTGACCATGCACCCATAGAAAAGCCATTTAATGTAGGCATTATTCAAACCTAAGAGAGCGCATATTTGTATGTTAGAAATGGATAAAAATGAATTTAAGGCATTAGTTTCTTTGCTGGATGATGAAGACGCAGAGGTTAATCGTCATGTAGAAGAAAAAATTATGTCCTTAGGAAGTGAAATTATTCCCTATTTAGAAGAGCAGTGGGAAAATAGTTTTGATCCTGATATACAGCGCAAGCTTGAGGACATGATTCATGTGCTTCAATTTACTTTACTTAAGGAGCGTTTAACAAAATGGAAGGATGAAGGTGGT
>JBBSPJ010000300.1:0-5476 GCA_038258905.1 Cytophagales bacterium | reverse complement strand
TCCTTAAAATCCTCAACGGATTCAATTACTATATGAGTCATATCAACTGGTTGAATTTGATAATTCAAAATATTTTTACCTATAGCCTCGAGGTCAAGTATTCTCTCAACTAGTTCCTTCAAGTGCTGGTTAGCTGATTCTAATTTGTTATAAATCTGAAGTTCGTCCTCATCCCAGGTATCATTTTTAAAACCCAACAAATTAATCAACCCACTCATCTGGTTAATTGGACTTTTTAAATCATGAGCCACTATTCCAATTAAATCATCCTTCTGCTTATTTATATTTGTTAGCTCCTTGTTCTTTAATTGAAGTAGACTTCTCTGTTGGTTAATTTCGGCTTTTTGCTCGTTTAGCTGTTGGAGCAAAGATTCCAACTCTGAACTCTTCTCTTTCAATAAGGTGTTATCTTTAGCCCTACTTTTATTCATTTTTATCAATAATAAGGCTATTATAAATATAAAGAGTAATCCTAAACTGATGGAAATAATTATAATTTTTTGGAATTCGCCTGCTTTTTGAGAGGCTAGCAAACTTCTGTTTTGTATTTCTTTTTCTTTTGTAAGAAATGCTACCTCATCTTTATTCTGACTAGCACTTAAATCTCCCCCCATTCCCCAAATCAATTCCGAAAAATCATCACCTAAATAATTTCTAATAATTTTATCTAACTCAGCTTTGTATAAGTAACTATTAAAATATTTATTAACAGCTTCATCCCAATCAGAATTTTTATTGTAAATAAACCTATAACCATCTCTCTTAATTTGAAAAAGAGGCTGACGCTTAACCTGAATTCCTGAATTAATTTCAATCACATAAAAGGGCAGACCAACATAGCCTAACATATTTTCATTTTTACTGACTAATTGAATTATATTTTCATCATTCACAACATGAATAAATTCTAAATTGAGCTTAAATTGTTTTGACAAATAATTCAGATCATCGGCATAAGTGGTATTTTTAATAGTAACAGCCTTAAAATCTTTTATATTTTCCACCAAGTGTGTAGTATCGTACAATAGTGGTACCGATAAGTGTGTGACCAAAACATTTACATCAGGCATATAAGCTTTAGAAAACGCTACTGATTCAGCTCTTTTATCAGTATATGATAAAATAGAAACACCAAATGGATTATTATTTCCCTCAGAAACTTTATTGAATAAACTTTCAAAAGTATTTACTTCTCTCCATTCCTGTTTGATCTGAACATTATAAGTTTTTTCAACAAACCTAAAAAAGGAGACCATAATTTCTTTCTCAATGCCTTTTAAATCTCCTTGCTGGTCTTTGTAAATAAAAGGTTCAATGGGGTAATAGTAGATAGTAACTGTACCTGACCCCTCATCAATAATTTTTTTCCAATTACTAGCAGATAGGCTTTGAATAGATAAAAAAAACAGAAAGGAGATTAATAAAAAATTCTTCAAAACTATTTTGATATGGTAAAATGCTTTAAACTTGACCTCAATAAATTAAACTTTCGAAGAAGGCTGGTTAATAAAATAATTGAAATATTATTTAAACAATTAGTATCTCAATTTACTGAAATTTATTAAAGATAAGGACTAAATATGTATAAATTGAAAGCTCCAAAAAAGGAAGATGTTAATCATCCTGCAAATCGCCTCTTTTTATTGACTTAATTAACTCTACCCAAGCCATAGGATTAAGCAGGGGATTGACCGGGACAGAATACCTGGTTTGTTCATAAAATGCTTGTTGCCTTACAAACCATCTGTGATTCATAGAACCATCTGAAGGAAGGTTTTCATACATCTCTTTTAGTACTGCGGGATCTAGGTTTTTATTTATATAATCATATTGAGAGGGTAATTGCATTGCCAGGATAGCCTTTTTGAAAGCATCAGCTGTAGGCGGCATATTATACACTTGAACTTCATTCAGAATAGTAGTATCTTCCTGAAGGGTAAATATTACTTTTAAAGTTTGTCCTTTTACCTCAGGAATTACATATGAATTCTTTTTAAAACCTATAGCACTAATCAAAAGGCTGTCGCCTTCTAAAGCTGGCATAGAAAAAAAGCCATATGAATTAGTAGAAGTTCCGCGCCCATAAATTGGCGTATAAATATGAACTCCTGGTATAGGCATACTATCACGATCTATCACCACCCCTGTAAATTGGATCACCTTTGGATCGGTTGAACTTTCCGATTGTGAAAAACCTACATAGGATGCTAAAAAAATCAGCGAAAGAGATAATAAGACTTTGAATGCGTTCATTAAAAACAAATATAAAACAAAAACACCATACTTTAAACGATTATAGCATGTAATAGTTTATTAAACATTACTTCTTGCTTAATACAACTTGTAAGTGATTTATTATATTACCTGACTTTTAAAATATTGTAGAAGTTTAAGAATGTTTGAATCATATAATTAATTAATAGGCTAGTAAGATTTACACGCTTATATTTACATTAAACAGGGCAAAACTTAAATGAGATTAAAAAACTTCACCCTAAATTTTAGTGTTCAGGTTTTCAAATGTTTGGCTGATGATTCCAGATTAAGGATTTTATTTCAGGTGCATGAAAACCAACAAATGTGTATAACTGATTTAGAATTAATACTAAATTTTACTCAGGCTAAAACATCCAGACATTTATTATACTTAAAAAATAATGGCGTATTAAACTCAAGAAAAGTAGACCAATGGGTTTTTTACAATGTGAAGGAAGAAGTTAAAGATTTACTTTCCCAAGCTTTCAGGTTTGTGGAAAAAGATCAACTCTTACAAAAAGATTTAGAAACTTTTAAGGTAATGTATTCTAACAGAGAACTTGCTTTAAATAAATTACACAACAGAAAATGGATAAATTAAAATCATATCAACATGTTTTTTTCGATTTAGATCACACTTTATGGGATTACGAAAAGAATTCAGCAGAAGTACTATCGGAATTAGTGGATAAATATCGTTTAAAAGAAATGGGAGTGCCCAATCTTTTAGACTTCACAACTACTTTCGATAAAGTAAATTCAGGTTTATGGAGCGATTTTAACAAAAATAAAATTTCCAGAGATACTATTCGAACCCAAAGGTTTTTGAGAATTTTAGCTAATTACAATATTGAAAATGCAAAGTTAAGCAATACTTTGTCTGATGAGTATTTAATGGAGTGTCCAAAACGACCACATGTATTACCCTACACCTTTGAGGTGCTTGATTATTTAAAAGAAAAATATCATCTACATATTTTAACAAATGGTTTTGATGATGTGCAGTACCTGAAACTTGATAGATCTAAACTTAAGCCTTATTTTAAAACCATAGTAACATCAGATAGTGCAGGTTACAAAAAACCTATGGCTTCAATATTTAAATATGCTATTGATAAAGCTGAGGCAAGAAAAGAAGAAAGTATAATGATAGGTGATAACTTACAAACTGATATTTTAGGCGCCAGAAACTTTGGTATGGATCATGTTTATTATAATCCTGGAAAATTAACCCATCAGGCTAGTGTTACTCATGAAATCACTTGTTTAAGCGATTTAAATCGCATTTTATAACTAATTTTTAAAGCACTTAATTATTATATTGTAAGGTATAGCGTTTTTTATTTAAGCTTACTCTAAAAATAATTACATTTGGAAAGTAAAATGGAACAATAATTGTAGAACATACATTTAGAAAATCCGTCTGAATATTCAGTTTATTAATTACAAATTTACTATGATCAACATAAAGCTTATAACCAGCCTCTTCTTTTTATATCTCTTATTAATTTCCTCCCTTCAGGCGCAAGATTCCACTCGGTTCTCTAAAATTGAAGCTAATAAATTTGAAGTTTCAGAAGAGTTTGTAAAAGATGCTGACGCAGTTATACTTTTAGATAGCGGATATAGCTATTATAATGAAGATCTTGAATTAATATTCCAACATAATACCAGAATCAAAATTTTAAGTGAGGCAGGAATTTCATGGGCTAATGTGAGAGTCCCATATAGCAATCAGGATTCTATCATGAATATAAAGGCCGTAACCTATAACCTTAAACAGAATGGAGAGGTGGTATCTACTTTTCTACAAACCAATAGTATTAATTCTCAGGAATTTGGTAAAGAAATTAACCAATCAATATTTCAAATACCCAATGCAAAAAAAGGTAGTATCATTGAGTACTCCTATCAATTAAAAATGAGTGATTGGCAAAGTCTTAATAATTGGTATTTTCAAAACGATATCCCAGTTGTAAAATCCATTTATAGTACCAAAATTCCAATTTACATGCTCTTCTATAAAAGTTTGGAAGGTGTAAGAGGATTGGACGATCTTAAAAGAGATGTAAAAACAGAAACGCATCAAGGTAAAAAAGTTCAAATGGTTTTTGAAACCTATTCAATGAAAAATCTTCCGGCATACATAGAAGAGCCAGATGTACCTGGTGGAGATTATTTCTTATCAAAAATAAAATTTAATCTGGCTGAATATACTTTACCTGGCAAACAAACGGTTTTTCTTTTGCCTGAGGGATATGAAGAATTGGCTTTTAATTGGGCTGCAGATCCTCACTTTAGAGAAGCTTATAGTACAGCCGGTTATTTAACAGATAGAATCAATCAGATTTATTTTAGGGAATTTTCTCCTATTAAAAACATACAAAGTTTCTTTTTCTTTGTCAGGAATAACTTTACCGTTGATTTTTCAATGGGTGAACAAAGTTTAGAAGAAGTTTTTAAAGCGAGAAGAGGTACTCCGGAGCAAATAAACATGCTTTTGACAAAAATGTTAAATCAGGCAGGATATAAAGCCTTTATTATTGCCCTTAGCACAATTGACAATAGGCCTACTTATCCTGAATTCCCGAATTTTGAGTTATTCAATCATTTTGTTTCAATGGTTAGGGTGAATGAAACAAATTATTTCATGGATGCCTCAGATAAAAATCTATTATTTAATATGCTATCTCCAAATAGCGTTAATAATGGTGGTTTAGTCATTTCAAGATCGGCACCAGGTTTTGTAGAACTTGAGTATGTCTTTAAAGATAAAGAGCAAGTAATTGGTAACTTCCAAATTACTGACTCTGCCACTGTAAATGGGGTAATTGAGGTAAAAAGAGAAGGCTATGCTGTGTATAATTTCGACTTAAGGTTTTTAGGGAATAATAGAACTTATAATGACTTTCTTATTGAAACAATATTTGAAAATATGGACTGGAATATAAAAAACCATGAAGTAAATGATGATTTTGAAGGTGATAAGATTCTTAAAGAATATCTTGATTTTGAGAGACCAGCTGATTCGGCCACGAGCAATTACATAAGCATAGATCCTATTGTTTTTAATGAATATGAAGTTAATCCCTTTGTAGAAAAAGAGCGCCAAAATCCTATTACACTTTATACACCGGTAATTCATACCGGCACATACTCTTATGTAATACCTGATGGATGGCAGATAGAGCAAATCCCCCAATCAAAAAGTTTTGAAATT
>JBBSPJ010000299.1:0-5503 GCA_038258905.1 Cytophagales bacterium | reverse complement strand
CAGCATGACTATCATTTTTTAAGTCACTTATTCTCCTCTTTTGAAGGTACTACTATAGAGAAATATTATATCACCCAAAAAATTGAAAAGGTAAAAGAACTCTTAATTTATGATGAATTAAGCCTCAATGAAATTTCTCATGCATTGCATTATTCCAGTGTAGCGCATTTAAGTGCCCAGTTTAAAAAAATTATTGGCCTCACCCCTTCCCAATTTAAAAAAATCAAGGAAAATCAGCGTGTGGCTTTGGATAAGGTTTAAATTAGACTAACCACGAAGACACGGAGGCACAAAGTTTTGTTTTTAAAGAAAACTCACTTTCTATTTAAAAAAATTCAAGGTCTTTTTTCTTAAATGCGAAGCATTCCTTTGTGCCCCTGCTTGCTGCAGGCAGGTTTGGGTCTCTGTGGTTATTTACTAACTGCTAAAGCAGTTTCTTTTCTTTATAGATATGGTAAAATCTGGTTTTAGACCATTACTAATTATATAATTCTTCCTCTAAATTATATAATGCAATAAAATTCCTCATCTGTAAGCGAGTTTGAAATTTGGAAAATCCCCCTTAGTCCCCCTTTGCAGTAAGGGGGAGAGACCAAGGTTCAATCAATATATCTTTATACCCATGGCAATAACACTTTAAATGCGAAGCATTCCTTTGGGTCTTTGTGGTTAACTATCAACTGCTTTAGCAGTTTCTTTTTAATCTTTGTAGTTAAAAGCCGGAGGCCATTCCTAATCATATAATTCTTACTCCAAATTATATAATACTTTTATGTACACTAAACATTATTTTTGTAAACTAAAAAGCAATTATAACCATACACACCATGCAACATACATATAAAATAACCGGAATGACCTGCAACGGCTGTAGATCACACGTGGAAGATGCCTTACAGAAGGTTGCGGATGTGAAGGAAGCAGATGTCAACTTAGAAAAAGGTGAGGCGGTTATTACAATGGATCAGCATATAGAAATAGAAACACTCCAAAAGGCATTGCAAGATAGCCGCTATGAAATACACATGCCTGGTGAGGAACCCTCCAAAAGCAATGACCATCCAGCAACTTCCAATACTCAAAAAAATAAAGAAAACGGAAATGGTCAATTTTATTGCCCTATGCACTGCGAAGGTGATAAAACCTATGATCAACCAGGGGATTGTCCGGTTTGCGGTATGGACTTAGTAGAACAGCCCAAAAGTAAGAAAACCTCTACTTATACCTGCCCTATGCACCCTGAAGTGGAGAATGAAGGACCAGGCTCCTGCCCTAAGTGTGGAATGGATTTAGTGCCAAAAGAAGCAGAGGAAACGGAGGAAGAGGATAAAACCTATCTCAAATTATTGAAAAAATTCAAATGGGCAGTGGGATTTACACTTCCTATTTTTATCATTGCCATGTCGGAAATGATTCCTAACAACCCAATTTATGAATGGATGGATCAGCAATACTGGAATTATGTGCAGTTCGGATTATCCATTCCAGTGGTATTTTATGCCACCTGGATGTTCTTCGAAAGGGCATGGCGCTCCATCATTACTTGGAATTTAAACATGTTTACACTTATCGGAATTGGTGCCGGAGTCGCATGGTTATTTAGTGTAGCCGCCATTATTTTTCCGGATGTATTCCCAGAGCAGTTTAAAACAGAAAGTGGTTCCGTATATGTTTACTTTGAAGCAGCTACCGTCATACTTACCTTAGTGCTTTTAGGTCAATTATTAGAAGCACGAGCCCACGGAAAAACCAATTCTGCTATTAAAGAATTATTAAAACTCGCACCCAATAAAGCGACAATCATTGTGGATGGAGAAGAAAAGGTAGTGGCTATTGACGATATTCAAACCGGAGATATTTTAAGAGTGAAGCCGGGTGAAAAAATCCCTGTAGACGGGAAAATTGAAGAAGGAAATCCATCAATTGATGAATCCATGATTACAGGAGAGCCTATCCCTGTTGATAAATCTTCACAAGATAAGGTGAGTTCAGGCACTATCAATGGCAATAAAACTTTCACCATGATAGCTGAAAAAGTAGGCGCTGACACGCTGCTTTCTCAAATAATAGAAATGGTCAATTCAGCGAGCCGTTCTCGTGCGCCTATTCAAAAATTAGCCGATAAAATTTCAGGCTATTTCGTGCCGATAGTTGTCATCATATCTGTCATCACTTTTATTGTTTGGTCTATTTACGGTCCAGAACCTTCTTATGTATATGCTTTGGTAAATGCCATTGCAGTATTAATTATTGCTTGCCCATGTGCTTTGGGATTAGCTACACCTATGTCGGTAATGGTAGGTGTGGGAAAAGGAGCTCAATCGGGGGTGCTGATTAAAAATGCTTCCGCCTTGGAGGAAATGAATGATATAGATGTGGTAATTATTGACAAAACCGGAACGGTAACAGAAGGGAAACCTTCAGTAGAGAAAGTTGTGAGTGGCAGTGAAGAATTTTCAGAAGAAGATTTAATCCACAAAATAGTTTCGCTTAATAGTAGCAGTGAGCATCCTCTGGCTCAAGCCACTCTAAAATATGGAAAAGAAAAGGAGATAAAACCTGAGAAAATCAATGATTTTGAAGCTGTTACGGGAAAAGGGGTGACAGGAAATTTGAATGACAAAAAATTAGGATTAGGAAATATCAAATTGATGGAAATGTTGGATATTGATATTCCGGATAGTTTGATAAAAGAAGTAGAAAAAGAGCAGGAACAAGGCAAAACCGTTTCCTATTTATCGGAAGAAAATAGAGTGATTGGCTATGTTGTGATTTACGATAAAATAAAAGAGTCGAGCAAAGATGCCATCAAAAAATTACAGGATGAAGGCATACAAGTAATTATGCTAACTGGTGATAATGAAAAAACTGCTCAAGCGGTGAGTAAGCACCTTAACTTAGATGATTTTAAGGCGCAAATGTTACCGGAAGACAAGCAAAAAGTTGTGAAAGAGCTGCAAGAACAAGGTAAAAAAGTAGCGATGGCGGGTGATGGTATCAATGATGCCCCTGCTTTGGCTCAGGCTAATATTGGGATAGCAATGGGAACAGGGACAGATGTAGCGATTGAAAGTGCTTCCATCACCCTGGTAAATGGCGATTTAAAAGGTATTGCCAAAGCTAAATTACTGAGCAAAAAAGTAATGCGAAATATCAAAGAGAATTTGTTTTTTGCGCTGGCCTATAATGCTTTAGGCATTCCCATTGCAGCAGGTCTATTATATCCATTTTTTGGCTTGCTCCTTTCTCCTATGATAGCAGCCTTAGCCATGAGTTTTAGCTCTGTATCAGTAATTGCTAACTCATTAAGATTAAGAAAAAGCGATATTTTGTGAGAAAAAATGCAAATCATTACTCTGTACAAAACTTTGTGTCTTTGCGAGAAAAAACCTCGCTTTAGCGAGCTGAATATCCTACTAATATTTATTACTATCACAGGATAATTATCCTCGGCTAAAGCCGAAGTGGCTCATCTCGCAAAGGCCCGCAGAGCTATTTTACTAAAGCTAAAAGATTAATTATTTTTGGCTTAAACTGTCAAATTTTCAATTTTCTTTTAAATGCGAAGCATTCTTTGGAGTTTTTTGAGACTTGACAGTGTGTACACACAGAAGCGATTAAGAGTATATTTTTACAATACAATTGAATATTACCTCCACAAGTACCAAATTCTAAGAAAATTGTATTATATTCAAAGTTTGTAGGTATCACAGCTTACAAATTGCTTAATTCAAATTATCTTTGATTCACACAAACAAATCAACCTTTGCATTATATGCGTAAAGCATTAAAACCTATATTAAAAATATTAATTATTACTATCATTGTAATACCTATTCTTATTTTCGGAAATACTCAATTAGAGAAATTAGGTAATGAAACAGCTACTCAAATCATTACCGATCTTATTAAAACAGAAAGTAATGGATTATATCAAATTGAATTTGAGCATATAGAAGTCAATATCATTCTAAGAACTGTCCGCATTTTCAAGGCCAAGCTTATCCCTAACTACGATCAAATATCAGACTCAAGTAATATCTCTAATGTTTACCAGGTTAATGTTGATTATTTGGATATTGATTTACAATCAGTCTGGAAATTGTACACAGCTGATGAGCTTCTCATTAAAGGTGTGAATGTGGTTAATCCTTATGTTAATATGACTAAAATTAATCCTGATAAACAGGCTATTAAATTTGGTAGGGAAACAGGTGAGCTTTATGAAATTATTTCTGATTATTTAGATCTACTCCACATAGAATATTTCCATGTGACAGGGGGCGGCATCAACCATTTCCCTAGTCGGTTATCACTGAGTACCATCAATTTTGGGGTAACTGATTTTACGCTTGATTCAGTTAGGAATACTAGAAAGGTTTTTTATTCAGAGGATATCAATTTAGGTTTGACGAATCAGGTAATCGATTTACCTGATAGTATTCATTTTCTAAGCTTTGAAGGGTTTAAGCTATCTACTAAAGATTCTATTTTAAGTTTTACTAACCTAAAAATTCAACCCCATGCTGATGTAAATACCGAAAAGAGTTTTAATCAGGATCAGCAGAATATTTATAATATAATAATTCCGATGCTCGAACTAAAAGGCATCAATTATCTGAAAGCTTATGAAGATAACCATTTAGTAATCGAAGAGGTAAATATTCCCCGACCCATCATCAATATAAAATCAGTTTCAGCGGCCTCTTCTGAAGAGAAAGAGGAGATTGTTTCCGAAAACACAATAGGAAATTCACTTTTAGCACTTTTTGACCTGGTGATGGTTAAAAGATTTAAAATTAACGAAGCTGATTTAGAATTAGTAGTTAGAATCAATAACCAGCAGCAGTTTAAGTCTAAAAATGTAAGCATAGAACTATTTGATATACTGCTCGATTCTAGTAATTATAAAATAAACAGCAGAACGAGTTATTTTGAGAATGCAAAAATAAGCATCAACGAATATGATTATAAATTACCTGATAGTTTACATACCATAGCCTTTAAATCATTGGTGATTAACACATTTAATTCTTCTTTGAAAGTGGAGAATTTCACTTTAAACCCAGCAAGAAACCTAAATAACACTGCCATCACCCAATATGATTTCAGCATTCCTACTATCAGTTTAACTGGCATCAATTATCAGGAAGCATTAATAGATAAGCGCATGTCACTCACAAGCATGGTATTTACTAACCCAATTATTAACATTCAACCGTATGGTGTGGCAGAAGGTGATAAAATAGATACTGTTTTCACTCCACAGGTTCTACAATCGCTTTTAGACACTTACTTTGAAGAAATAAAAGCAACTGATATTAGGGTTACCAATGGAGATGTAAAAGTGGGGGAACACTTTAGTATTAATTCGGTTAATCTGAAACTAGAAAATTTAGCCATGGACACAGCCGTTAAATCATGGCATAATGTAGCTGACAGTATTTATCTTCAGGCAAAAAACCTTAAAATTAGCTTAAAGCAAGGCGATTTACTCGTAGGT
>JBBSPJ010000298.1:0-5532 GCA_038258905.1 Cytophagales bacterium | reverse complement strand
GGTCAATTAAAAAGTACTAAAATTTACAAATTTGGAAAAGCCCATGGTGAATATCATGCTTATCATGAAAATGGAACAATTGCTTTAGAAGGTACCTTTGCGGGTGATAAAAAAGTGGAAAATTGGATTTATTACAATGAAAATAACGTGATAACTAAAAAGGAAGTCTACTTTAATGGCCAATTAAAAGATACGGTTTATCCTGAGAAATAATTCACTCAATCCCTGATATAGGCTTTAATAACTAAATCCTTAGCGGATAAGGTGGGATCATTGCTGAAAACTGTAACCCTTTTAATTTGAGAACCACTTATTCCTTCAGTATCTAATGTAATTTTAATTTCTCCTTCCGCGTCTTTTTTAAAGTCCATTTTGTCTAGTTCTACATCTGTGCAGGAGCAATTGGATTTAGTTTTTCTTATTAAGAGTTTTTCTTTCCCCATATTTTTGAATTTAAATGTGTGAGTCAGGTTATCTCCTTTGTTTACATGTCCAAAATCAAACACATCTTCTTCAAACTGAATTTTAGGAGCTTTTTCTAATTCTTCTTCAGTCATAGGAGGAAAATACTCTAAAATTGTTGCGTAAACAGACAATGATTTATGGCTTACTTCTTTCTCATCAGTAAATAATGCGATGGCATCAGTCATAAAACCTAAATCGTTTCTTTTAACTGGATCATAGGTTATAGTAATGCTGGTTTCCTGTTTGGGTGCAACATAATTAGGGTTGTATTTCACTGCTATATAATCTCCTGAAACTACTCTGTCGGAGAATCTAATAGTGTCTTCCGACTGATTATAGGCTTTGATGGTTTTATCTACTGTTTTATTAGAAGTGATGGTGCCAAAGTTTACAAATTTACTTTCAAAGCGAATTCCTCCAATTGCTGTAGGGAAAATATCCTCTGTGGTGAGGCGCTTAGGCTTTACATTACCTGAAATTTTCAATAAATGGATACCCTGCGTAGCATTACTATTAACGGTAATGGATTTTTCAAAACTGCCAGGCTGATTTAACGGATTAAAAGCTACCACAATTTTTCCTGTATCACCGGGCAGTATCGCCTTTTTATCCCAGTAAGGAGTGGTGCATCCACAAGCAGCATCTACAGCGGTTAGTAATAAAGAATCTTTACCTGTATTAATAAATTTAAACACATGCTTTACCTCACCATCTAATTCATTAAGCATTCCAAAATCATGAGATTCCTTTAAAAATGTAATTTTATTGCCATTTTCTTGGGCAAAAAGAAAATTGTGGATAAAAAACATTAAAACAATAGCGATAGTATTCTTAAGCAAATGAATATTCTTCATAAATTCGTTTTTTAATGGTTTAAAGTTAATCATTTCTTTACTGTTCACTTAATGATCAGTAACGAATTAATATCCTAAATATGAAATATAATTTGAGTCAGGTTATTTTAAGGTTAGCCGCTGGTGGCATGATGCTCACCCATGGGTATCCCAAATTTTTAAAACTAATAAGTGGTAACTTTGCTTTTGGCGATCCCATTGGCTTGGGTCCCGAGGTGTCATTAGTGCTAACAGTATTTGCGGAATTTGTTTGTTCAATTTTAATTGTATTAGGTCTATTTACGCGTTTGGCTGCAATTCCACTTATTTTCACAATGTTAGTAGCGGTGTTTTTAGTGCATGGAGCTGATCCGTTTTCGAAACAAGAATTAGGTTTGATGTATGCGGCCATGTTTACCTCCATCGGTTTATTAGGTCCTGGCAAATTCAGTATAGATAGTTTAAGAGGCCGAAGTAAATAAAAGAAACTAAGTTATTAATTATGTCAAGAATTTTAACAGGAATACAAAGTTCAGGAAAACCTCACTTGGGTAATTTATTGGGGGCAATCATTCCCGCAATTAAGTTATCTCAGGACCCGAAAAACGAGTCTTTCTTCTTTATAGCAGATTTACATTCACTCACCACAATTAAAGATGCTCAAGCCAGAATTGACAATGTGAATTCAGTGGCAGCCGCTTGGTTGGCTTTTGGTTTCGATACAGAGAAAAATCTTTTCTACAGGCAGTCCAGAGTGCCTCAGGTGACAGAGTTGAGCTGGTATTTAAGCTGTTTTACCCCTTTCCCTATGCTTTCCAACGCACATTCATTCAAAGATAAATCGGATAGGCTGGCTGACGTAAATGCAGGCTTATTCACTTATCCGGTTTTGATGGCTTGCGATATATTAATGTATGATGCGGAAATAGTACCGGTGGGGAAGGATCAAAAGCAGCATTTAGAAATGACACGTGATATTGCCAGTTCTTTTAATCATCAGTTTGGGGAGGTATTTGTATTACCTGAAGCAAGAATTGGTGAAGATATTATGACTATTCCTGGTACGGATGGGCAAAAAATGAGTAAATCTTACGGCAATACCATCGATATTTTTCAATCTGATAAACAGTTGAGAAAAAATGTAATGGCTATTATTACTGATAGCACACCCTTAGAAGAACCTAAAAACCCTGATACTTGTAATGTATTTAATATTTATAAGATCCTAGCTACAGCCAACCAGGTGAAGGAGATAAGGAATAACTACGAAGGAGGTAATTATGGGTATGGTCATGCAAAACAAGCTTTGTTTGAGTTAATCCGAGATAGATATGCCAATGAAAGAGAGCTTTATAATGGCTATATGGAGAATCTGGATGAGTTGAATAAAAAATTGGAAGCAGGTGAAGCAAAAGCTGCTGAGATTGCTAACCAGACCTTACAAAGAGTAAGAAAAGTATTGGGTTTTGCAGGTTAAACCTTATTTTATTTATATAACAAACATTAAATATACGATACATTATCAATGAATAATATTCAAAAAATAGCGCAGGAATTATCTATACAAGTAAAACAGGTAAGTGCAGTAGTAGAATTAATTGAAGGTGGAGCTACAATTCCTTTTATTTCCCGCTACAGAAAGGAAATGACAGGCAGTTTGGATGAGGTTGCCGTGGCTGCCATTCGTGATAGAAGCCAGCAACTGGAGGACCTAGATAAAAGAAGGGAAGCTATTTTAAAATCTATTAAAGAGCAGGAAAAACTCACTCCAGAGCTAGAAAAAAAGATCAATGCGGCTGAAACAATGTCTAAATTGGAGGATATCTATCTTCCATATAAACCTAAAAGAAGAACTAAAGGAACCATTGCTAAAGAAAAAGGATTGGAACCTCTTGCCCTGAAAATATTTGAACAAAATACTTTTGACCTGCAGGCAGAGGCTGGTAAATATATTGATGAACAAAAGGAAGTTAATTCAGTAGAAGATGCTTTGCATGGAGCAAGGGATATTATGGCTGAATGGATAAATGAGGATGCCGGATTGAGAGAATCAATGCGGAAATTATTTTATGAGAAGGGTAAATTTCACTCAAAAGTTTTATCGGGAAAGGAAGAGGAAGGACATAAGTATAAAGACTATTTCGAATGGGAAGAAGCCGTTAAAACAGCTCCATCTCACAGGATATTGGCTATGCGAAGGGGCGAAAAAGAAATGTTTTTAATGCTGGATATTAAGCCGGAGGAAGCAGAAGCTATTTATTTAATTGAGAAACAATTTGTAAAAGCAGAAAATGCCCCAGGCGAGCAGGTTAAGTTAACCATAGCTGATGCCTATAAAAGACTGCTGAAGCCTTCCATGGAAACGGAAATGCGGATTCTTACAAAGAAAAAAGCAGATGAAGAAGCTATCAAGGTTTTCTCAGAAAACTTACGTCAATTATTACTATCTGCCCCGCTAGGTCAGAAAAATGTAATGGCAGTTGATCCTGGTTTCAGAACAGGTTGTAAAATGGTTTGTCTGGATAAGCAAGGTAAACTTTTATTTAACGAAGCGATTTATCCTAACGAACCACAGAAGCAAGTACAGAAATCAGCTGCATTGATATTGCAACTGGTAAATAAATATAATGTAGAGGCTATAGCTATAGGTAATGGTACTGCAGGAAGAGAGACCGAGAAATTCATTAATGAAATAGGACTGCCTAAAAGTGTGATGGTAGTAATGGTAAATGAGAGTGGCGCTTCCGTCTATTCTGCTTCAGATATTGCCAGAGAAGAATTTTCAGATTATGATCTAACTGTAAGAGGAGCAGTTTCTATTGGCAGAAGATTGATGGATCCTTTGGCTGAACTGGTCAAAATTGATGCTAAGTCCATTGGTGTAGGGCAATATCAGCATGATGTAGATCAGAATTTACTTAAATCAGGTTTAGATGATACCGTAATCAGCTGTGTGAACGCGGTAGGAGTGGAGGTAAATACAGCAAGTAAGCAATTACTTACTTATGTTTCAGGTTTAGGTCCACAAATTGCTCAAAATATTGTAGACTTCAGAAACCAAAATGGTCCTTTTAAAACTAAGGATGAGTTGAAGAAAGTTCCACGATTGGGAGACAAAGCCTACGAACAGGCGGCAGGGTTTTTAAGAATAGGTGATGCCATCAACCCTCTTGATGCAAGTGCTGTTCACCCGGAAAGTTATCAGATTGTAGAAAGCATGGCTAAAGATGTACATGCTACAGTGAGAGATTTGATGACGGGCAAAGAGTTAAGAGAAAAGCTCGATATGAAAAAATACATCACCGAAAGCATTGGTTTGCCTACTTTAAAAGATATTATGGCAGAATTGGCGAAGCCAGGACGTGATCCACGTGAACAGTTCGAGGCATTTTCCTTTACAGAAGGTGTAAACCATATGGAGGACCTTAAAGTAGGTATGAAATTACCGGGTATTATCACCAACATTACCAATTTTGGTGCTTTTGTAGATATAGGAGTGCACCAAGATGGTTTGGTTCATGTAAGTCATTTAGCTGATAAATTTGTGAGCAATCCTGCTGAGGTGGTTTCAGTGGCTCAAAAGGTAGAAGTGACAGTGATGGAGGTTGATGCCAACAGAAAGAGGATTTCACTTTCATTGAAAAAGGATCCTTTCAGTAAAGATACCGAAGGAAAACCCAAAGGTAAACTAGGGAAAAAGAAAGAGCAGAATTCGGCTGAAGGCGATTTACAGGCTAAGCTGGCAGCTCTAAAAGGTAAGTTTAATTAATTAGGGCCTGCTTAAAAAGTCTAAGGTGCCTCAAATACAATCAGGCAAAGTGTCCCGATGGCTATCCGGGAGTATGCTTATACTTCGAACTGAAGCCTGGGTAGTAGTTGGGGCGCCTGAGGCTAGGGCACTAAAAAATCAAATATTGATTTTTTAGTGCAAGAAATATGAAGTATTATACTGAAAAAGCTTGCACCTGCTTAAAAACTATTAGGTAATGATCGCTGTAAAAAGATAAATTAAGCATATTTTTATAAATTTATCAGATTTTAAGCAAGCCCTAATTAGGTTTTTGTATCATTATAAAAAGTTGGAATCAGGTTCTGAGATCTTTAGAACCTGATTCCGGCTATACAAATATCGTCCGTTTGCTCATTATCACCCTTCCATTCCTGAAAATTCTTATTTAAATAGTGCTTTTGTTCCACCATGGGTAATTTATTTAAATCGCAGAGCAAATTCTTG
>JBBSPJ010000297.1:0-5542 GCA_038258905.1 Cytophagales bacterium | reverse complement strand
ATTGAGCAATATAAAAACAAGAAAAATGTATAATTTTCTCCACTATTTATTAGAAGTTGCTACTTGCCAGGCAATATTTTGCTTTCTCTATTTGTGCATATTTCGTAAGCTCTCTTTTTTTCAGGTTAATCGCTTTTACCTTCTTGCAGCCACCTTGCTAAGTTTTCTACTTCCTATTTTAAGCATCCCATTCTGGAATACTAATGAGTTTGCCTTCAACTTAACTCAAAACCTACAAAATTCGGGTTCGCCAATAGCTTCTATTGAAGTAGCCAAAAAGGTGGAAGCTTTATCCCAACTGGAGTGGTTCCTCCTTATTATTACCGCAATCTATTTTGTTGGTTTTTTAATTCACCTTATTAAACTTTTTAGGGGAGTACGAAAAGTATTAAACCTTATAAATACCAATAAAATTAGCATAATTAATGAGATAAAGACGGTACACATTGAACACGGTCCATCCTTTTTCGCATTTCTAAATTATGTTTTTATTAACTCCAACAAACTGGATTTATCTGCCGATGAATTCCAGCAGGTAATTAGACATGAGCAATCACATATCAGGCAAAAACATACGCTGGATAATCTATTTATGGAGTTAGCCCTTGCCATCTGCTGGTTCAATCCATTTTTAAGGATTATGAAAAAACAGCTCAACAATGTGCATGAATTTTATGCAGACCAACAAGCTTTAGGTTTTAAAGGTGATGTAACCAACTACTCTAATCTAATACTTAAGCTTTCATCCGACAAGAATGATCAGAAACCCTATTTAAGTCATCAATTTTCAATGATTAATATAAAACAAAGAATAATTATGCTACACAAACAAAAAAATCCAAAAAAGATCACATTAAGGTATTTTGCGCTCGTACCATGTCTCGCCCTGCTTTTAGTAATGTTTTCCTTTACTAAAAAGGCTCCCGTAAATACACAGGATTTTACCGAAAACGAAAAGTCTCAAATCATAGGTAATATCTCCTGGAAAGGAAATTCACTCTATAGCGATAGCTATTTAAATGAATATTTTGGGCTTAAAACTGGAGAGAAATTTAACGAAAAAGTGATCAATCAAAAGCTCATTTACCAAACTGACGGTAGTGATTTAGCGTCCCTTTTTATGGATCAGGGTTATCTATTTTTCACTGTAGAGTTAAAAAAAGCAGTTAACGAAAAAAAGATTGATTTAACCTTTGAGATTACGGAAGGTCAGGTGATGAGAATAGGAAAAGTAACCGTGAAAGGCAACAAGGAAATTAAAACTGATGAAATCTTAAAAATGATTGAGTTGAAAGAAGGTGATCTCTTCAGCAGAGCTAAACTCATTACTTCCCAAAGAAATATAATTGCTTCCCGTCATTTTGATCCGGAAAAAGTAACCCTTACTCCTATCCCACATCCGGAAGACGGAATTGTTGATATAGAATTTGAGGTGGCCGAGTATTAAATGCAGCTGAAGTTCTACAATAAGGCTTGCTTAAAATTTATTCAGATTTTAAGCAAGCCTTTTTTTTATTACTTTCATAAAAGAGTAAACCTTCCAGCTAACTCACTCTGTTAAGAGATGAAGGTGAAGAATCATTTAAATATTTCCCTTTCTAAATGAGTTTTCAAAGCATCTTTTCTTTTCCACCACACTAAGAAATACATCACAGTATATTTTTATAATAATCTAATATTATTGTGTAACAGCCAATGAACCTAATAATCGGAATTTTACAGGGTAACAACTCAGTTACCAATTAAATTAAAAAACAAAATGGAAAATAATCAGAGAGACGATAGTCAACAAAGAAATGATGGCCGGTCAGAGCAAAACAGAAACCAAGATCCAAACAAGAAAAAAAACAATCCAATTGATCCTGAGAAGGATAAAAAGAAGCGCCAGCATGATAAGGAAGATGATGAAAAGAAAGCAAAAAAAAAGCAGGTTTTAGAGAAAATTAATGATGATTCCGATGATCAATATAAAAATAAGGGTCATAAAGACTCAAAAAATATTGAAAAGTCAAAAGAAAGTGAAAGACAGCATTAAAATAAACCTTAAAAACGATCCAATGCAAGCCGGTAAATTATAACTAAATGATGTGTTTCTTTTCACTTAAAATATATTTTACTGGTAAGCAGATGGATCGTTTTTCTTTTCATTTGTTAAAAATTTTCCATCCTTTAGTACCTTAAATTGTGATTTTACCGTATTAACTAGAATAACTTTTTAGGAGTAATTCCGATTATTAATTCATACCACTTTTTTATGTTATCAACTATTGAACCTCAAATTGGTATACAAAAATACCATTCTAATATATTATCTACTATTGGCCAAACGCCTTTAATCAATTTATCCCAAATTACTTCAAATTTAGATTTTTCCATTTTTGGTAAGATGGAAAGTATGAACCCCGGAGGAAGTATTAAGGATAGAACCTCCTTTAATATGCTTACTCAAGCATTAAATTCAGGAAATGTTAAAATTGGGGATACTATAATAGAATCCAGCTCAGGCAATATGGCCATCGGACTGGCTCAAGCCTGCAAATTCTATGGAATAAACCTTATCGTTGTGGTAGATCCGAAGGTAAATGCGCATACACTTAAGATATTACAAGCCTATGGAGCCAAGGTAGTTAAAGTTACAGAACCCAAGACTGAAGGTGGTTTTTTGGAAAGTCGCATTCAGAAAGTAAGTGAATTGCTTGCTGAAATTCCTAATAGCCGCTGTTTAAACCAGTATGAAAATTTAATAAATCCAGCAACGCATTACCAGACTATGAGCGAAATTACTCAACAGCTCAACCAAAAAGTAGATTATATTTTTATTAGCACTAGTACCTGTGGCACACTAATGGGGTGTGCACAATATATCTATGAAAATCGATTACCTACCAAAATAATTGCTGTAGATGCTGTGGGGAGCGTTACTTTTGGACAAAAAGAGGATAAACGCTTAATACCCGGACATGGATCAGGTAAGCCTTCCTATTTTCTCAATCTCGATTTGATTGACGATATTATTCATATATCGGATAAAGAGTGTATTCAGGGCTGCTGGAAACTATTGGAAAATGAAGCCATTCTTTGCGGAGGATCTTCAGGAGCCGTAATTTCAGCAATTAATAAATATGCAGGTAAAATTCCTGTTAATGCTAATTGCGTAGCCATTCTTTGTGACAGAGGTGAACGCTATCTGGATACCATATATGATAAAACCTGGGTGACAAAAAACTTTCCTGAATTTAAGTTTCCTGATAAGTTAAAAAGTAATAAGGTTTAATTTACTTAATGAAAAACCTCTCATTTAAAATAGCGATTGTCGGTTTAGGCCCTAAAGGCTTATATGGTTTTGAACGCATTTTAGCATATTTTAAAGCCAATCCAATAAAGCAAAAAGTAGAAATCCACCTTTTTAATAAAACAAGCTTTATGGGTTCAGGAGATGTATACAGAAGTGATCAGCCTGACTATTTATTAATGAATTTCGCTAATAAGCACATCAATATGTGGCCAGAAAACCCACCATTGCCGATAGTGGATTACCCAATGAGCTTGTCAGAATTTCTTACACAAGATATGCAACAAAGTACCATTGAAATTGACCCATTGTATTCTTCTCGTGCCACTGTTGGAGCTTACCTGGAAAATGGATTTAAACAACTTTGTAAAAATCTTCCGGAAAATATTGTGCTCCATCAGCATATTTCAGTAGTACAATCTATTGAAAAAATTGGAGACCGTTACTCTATTCATTTTAAGGAAATGGGAAAGCCTTGTGTCTCAAATGATTTCGAAAATATTTTAATTTCTACCGGGCACCAGCGACATAAGGAATCAGAAAAAACATCCATCAACACCGTAAATTTTATCTATCCGGTTGAAGAAAAATTAAAAAATATAAAAGCAGGTCAGACTGTTGCCATCAAAGGTATGGGCTTAACTTTTATAGATGCTGTGCTGGCACTCACGGAAGGAAGAGGCGGACTTTTTACCATAGATAAAAATGGAGAATTAACTTATAAAGCATCGGGGAAAGAGCCCAAATGCATTTATCCTTTTTCAAAATCAGGCTGGCCCATGCTTCCAAAATACCATTTCAACCTAATGGAGGAGAAAAAACTATATACTACCGCGCTTAAAAATAAGGAACCAAAACTTAATTTTTGTACAGACATACTTCAATTGATAAAGCAGGATATGGAATTTGCTTATTACAGCACTTTATTCCATAATGAGGAGGAATGTCTTGAATTTAATCATGATTATGCTTTAATAAATATACAAATTGATCACTTCCATCAGAAATATCCTCAATATGAGCATTTCTCAATGAGTAGCATTCTAGAACCTGAATTTGATCCTACAAAGAGCACGCAGCAAAACGTTCTGGGTTACCTCGGAAATTACACTAATGAAAAGAATCAGAGAATAGTGTTTCAGGCAGAATTACATGCTGCTGCCATTTGGAGAAAGATAAGCCCCATTTTTAATGAAATCTATTCTTTTAGTGGATTAGAACCTGACTCTCAAAAAGAATTTGACCAGTATTATTTTAGTAAATTTAACCGTATTGCATACGGTCCACCTCCTATCAATCTCAAAAAAATATTAGCTGTAGCACAAGCCGGCTTTCTAGACTTTCGGTTTGCCAAAAGCCCTAAAGTTGAGCTTCAGGAAAACGGTTATAAGATTAGCAATGAAAAATCTCAAATTAAATGTGACAATTTAATAGATGCCCGAATACCAAAAAACTCAATAAATAAAGAATCCTCAGGTTTATATATGAATTTATGTGAAAATGGATTAGCGAGACCGTATTTCAACAGAGACAATAATTCAAGTTATGCAACGGGAACTGTTGAAATAAACAGAAAGGGAAACCTTATCAATTCAATAGGAAACCCTGAAAATATCACTCTTTATGGAACACCTACGGAAGGCATAGTACACGATAATGATACTTTGTCGCGCAAACGAAATAACTTTGCTACACCTTGGGCAAAATCCATTATTCAACAATTAACTAATCGAAAAAATGACTTTAAGCAAGAAGCTACCGGCACTCTCTCCCATACTAAGTAAATGGATGCCAAAATTAATTCAGGATAAAAAGTTGCTGGACTCACTTTTTGCAAGTTATGGCTCGCCCCTGAATATACATTACCTGCCGGCATTCGACCAAAACATAAAATTGTTTCAACAAGTCTTTGAAAAGCATGAAATTCCTCTTCAGTTGTTTTATGCACGCAAAGCCAACAAGAGCCAAAGTGTGGTTAAACGTGCTAAAGAAAAGGGGATTGGGGTTGATACTGCTAGTTTCAGGGAATTACATCAAGCCCTTGAGGCAGGAGTTTCACCTGAAAAATTAGTAGTAACAGCTGCTATAAAAACGGAGAAATTGATGACGCTGGCAGTAGAAAATAATGTATTGGTCGTTTTGGATAATCAGGATGAATGTGATTTATTGAATAGCATAGCTCAAAAATTGGGCAAACAAACTCCTGTTGGCTTCCGTGTAAGCGGATTTTACTTGAATGAGGAAAAGCTT
>JBBSPJ010000296.1:0-5560 GCA_038258905.1 Cytophagales bacterium | reverse complement strand
TTACACAGAGCAATAGATGATTTCACTGATTCGCATCCTGTAGTTTTAGAAAGCAAAAAAAGATTACAACCAATTTACCGCCACTACTCAGGTGTGATAGTGGATATATATTATGATCATTATTTAGCTTTAGATTGGAATCAGTTTCATTCTCAACCTTTACGAAATTATGTTGATAGCAGATATGCTCTTTTAAGTAATAATATTAATCAGCTACCGATAAAAACCAAGCAAATGTTGCCTTATATGATTCAAAACGATTGGTTATACAATTATCAATACTTTGAAGGAATACAAAAGGTAATGAATGGGATGTCAGGAAGGTCTAAGTTTAATTCCAAAATGGAGAAATCAGTGAAAGAACTTCAGCTTTATCATGAAAATTTCAGGAAGGAGTTTCATTTGTTTTTTCCTGAATTGATCAAATTCTCTCAGGAAATAATCAAGAATTTTTAATAGACAAAATTCACTAAGAACAAAAACTAGACATTTAGTTAAAAACTTTTAAAATATGAAGTAAAAAAAATACCCTTAGAAAAGGGTATTTTTACTATAGAATATTTTGATTAATACTAAGCGGCACCAATTACTTTTAAGTGTTTGGTATGAGATTTCATAGCTGCTAACATTGAAGGAAATTCATTATAAGCTACATTAAATTGTGCACAAGTTTCTCTAACCATTTTATTAATTGCCGGATAGTGCACATGACTAATTCTCGGGAATAAGTGATGTTCTACCTGAAAATTCAGACCACCTGTATACCAATTAAGCACTTTACTTTTTGTACCAAAATTGGCGGTAGTTCTAATTTGATGTATAGCCCATTCCGAAGGAATAATTTTTTGTCCTTCAATAGGTCTGTCATGAAAATCAGTTTCCTGTACAACGTGCGCCAACTGGAAAACTACACCAATTGTATAGCCAGTAATGGCTGTTACTATTAAATAACCTAATAAGGTGGCTAAAAAACCATGTATTAAAATTGGTAATACGAAAAACGTTCCGATATATGCAACTTTTGTAAGCCAGAAAATAGCATGCTCTTTAAAGCTCATGTGTGCTAATTCAGTTTCAGCAACTTTTCTTGTAAAATACTTTTTAAAATCTTGCCAAAAAACCCAAAAGCTGTAAGAAGTGGCATAAAGCGGGTAGGCATAAATATGTTGATATTTGTGATACCATCTTCTTTCCTGATGAGTAGATACCCTGATAAATGGGCCAATATTAATATCATCATCCATACCTTCAATATTAGTAAAGGAGTGATGGTTTTTATTATGCTTGTTTTTCCAAATGAAGACTACACCACCCATAAGGTTTAAAGTAAGCCCCATCATGTAATTTACATGCTTATTATTTGAAAAGCTACCGTGCGCTCCATCATGCATTACATTAAATCCAATAGCAGCTAAGTTTAATCCGAAAATTCCGCATAAAACTAATGTTAACCATGCGGGCATAGCAACAAATACTATTAAAACATAAAGTGATATGAAAGATACCAATAAGATAGTAGCCTTGGTATACAATTTACTATTACCCCAAGTATTAATCTTATTAGATTTGAAATACTCATCGACACGTTTCTTTAATGTTGGAAAGAAATTGTTGTCGTTTACTTTGTCTTTAACTAATTGCATAAATTAAATTAATTTACTGGAAGCCTCATAACGAAGCTAAATAATTTTAAGTTCTTAAAAATAAAATTTTTAATATTTTAAAGAAAATTTTAGGATTAAAAAATCATAAAAAAGTGCGAAAAAATTAAACTGTTTATGTTTTCGTAAATTCTATTCTAAAATAACTCTACAAAATTAACCATTAAATCTGTATTAAGTTTGAAGTTTATGATTTAATCTTACTTCGCGCATTTTATTAACGCAATTGAATAATATTTATTTGAGATTAAAAAGAGATATTATAATACATCATTTGCTAAGTTAGCCAATTCTGATCTTTCTCCTTTTTCTAATGTAACATGAGCATAAAGCTTATGACCTTTCACTTTATCAATTAAATAGGATAGTCCGTTCGATTGTGAATCGAGATAAGGTGTGTCAATTTGATTTACATCACCCGTAAAAACAATTTTGGTGTTTTCTCCGGCTCTGGTTATAATGGTTTTAACCTCATGAGGTGTTAAATTTTGTGCTTCATCTACAATAAAGTAGATATTTGAAAGGCTTCTTCCTCTAATATAGGCTAAGGGCTGAATCATCAATTTCTCTTTATTGATCATATCTGTAATATTGAGAAACTCTCTTTCATGCTCCTGAAATTGATGCTGAATAAATTTAAGATTATCCCACAAAGGTTCCATATAAGGATTTAACTTCGACTTAATATCTCCAGGCAAATAGCCAATGTCTTTATTACTTAAAGGCACAATGGGCCTGGCCATGTAAATTTGCTTGAATTCTTTCCTTTGCTCCAATGCTGATGCTAAAGCAATCAAAGTTTTACCGGTTCCGGCTACACCCTGCAGAGTAATCAACTTAATATCAGGGTTTAATAGTGCATGAATAGCAAAAGCTTGCTCTGCATTTTTTGGCTTTATTCCGTATGCAGCTCTTTTTTCTACCTTGTCTATTTTATCGGTTATCGGATTAAAAAAACCTAAAGCGGAATTTTTATTACTTTTAAAAATATAAAATGTATTATTCTCGGGCTTCTTTTTCCCGAAAATATCTTTTACCTCGCAGCTATATTGATCATAGAGTTTATTGATGGTATCAGATGATATATTATCTAATTGTTGCTTTCCGGAATGTAAATCACTCACATTCTTAATTTTTCCGGTCTCGTAATCTTCTGCCCTAAGTCCGCAACTTTTAGCTTTCAATCGCAAGTTTATATCTTTAGTAACTAAAATTACAGGAGTATCTTTTAGTTCTTCCTGCAATTGTAGCGCACTGCTCAAGATTTTATGATCAGGAATATTTTCTAAAAATATATTTTCAGACTCTACCTTCTTTCCACTCGGCATAAGTACTTTAAAGCTACCTCTATTTTTCCCACTTAATGGAATCCAATCGCTTAAAGAGCGGCCATCTGCCAATTTATCAATCATGCGGATAAATTCTCTAGCCTCAAAATTTTTGGTATCATTACCCTTTTTAAATTGATCTAACTCCTCTAAAACAGTAATAGGTATAGCCACATCGTGCTCAGCAAAATGCAAAATTGAATCATGAGAATAAATGATTACTGAAGTGTCCAGTACAAAAATCTTTTTATCTTTTTTAGCCTTAGCCATAAATTAGTGCTTTAGTTTTCATTCAAATATTTCATCAATTTATAAAATATTTATTATTGTCATAAAGATGTTAACAAGTAAATATTGAGACAATAGTTAATTAACAGCAAGTCAAAAGGATAGATAACAAAAATTAATATAAAAGTAATATACCAACTGTAATCTCAATCGATGACTGATAGATAAAACCAATAGGAAAGGATATTACAGAAAATCACTAACTGTTTTCATTAGCTCTTCCAGGTATTTTTGATCTATTTCATCGAATGTATTTAACTCACTACTATCCACATCTAAAACTAAGGCTACTTTATTATCTTTAAAGGCGGGTAATACGATTTCAGATCGGGAAGCTGAACTACAAGCTATGTGACCCGGGAAAGCATCTACATCAGCCACAACGATGGTTTTAGCCTCTGCCCATGAACTTCCGCAAACTCCTTTACCCTTTTTTATTCTGGTACAAGCAATTGGCCCTTGGAAGGGTCCTAACACTAACTCATTATTTTTAACCATGTAAAAACCTACCCAAAAGAAGTCCATTCCTTCTTTTAAAGCGGCTGAAATATTAGCCAAATTAGCTACCACATCACTTTCACCATTTACTAATGCATTAATTTGAGGAATTAAGGCTTTATATTTTTCTTCTTTAGTGGATGTTTTATCAATTAATAAGGATTCTGACATAATTATTTTTTGAATAGGTCTTTTATCTATTGTTAGTCTTAAATTCTCTTTGGTGAATTACTCCATATTTGTATTTGGTCATTTTCAACCTGAGAAGTTTTTACGAGCACAGCATTTTTTAGTTGAGGGGATTTTACACCTCTTCCAAATAAATGAGGAGCTGTAAACGTAATAGCTTCCTCCCATAAATTTAAATCAATTAGTTGCTGAACTGTTTGGGCGCCTCCTTCTACCAACACTGATTGAATCTTTTCAGCATGAAGAAACTCCATCAAATCTTTCCAAAATCTTTCCTGATCTAATTTAACCCAAATAAGGTTTTCATGGGATTCTGCTTTAGTAAGGTTGAATATAAAAGTTTTTACGGTGTGATCTTTTATAAATAAATCATCAGGTAAACTACAATGATGATCAATAACTAATCTTATAGGGGATTTACCGGCCCATTCTCTAGTAGTTAGTGTTGGATCATCATATTTCACGGTATTTTTACCTACCAGAATAGCATCTACTTCGCTTCGTGTTTTATGAACTAATTGCCTTGAGAGAACCCCACTTATCCATTTAGCATCATAGTTTTCGCGAGCAATAAATCCATCAGCTGTTTGCGCCCATTTTAAGATGACATAGGGTCTCCTTGAAACAATTGAGGAGAAAAACATTTTATTTAGTGCTAAACTCTCTTTATTTAAAACATCTTCAATCACTTCTATTCCAGCTTCTTTTAATTTAGTAATTCCTCGCCCGGCCACTAAGGGATTAGGATCCGTACAACCAATAACTACTCTTTTAATTTCTTTACTAATTAATAAATCAGCACAGGGTGGGGTTTTTCCATAATGTGAACAAGGTTCTAATGTTACATATGCTGTTGCCTCTTTTAATAATGTATGGTTTTTTACAGCTTGAATAGCCATAACTTCGGCATGAGGCTCACCTGCTTTCTGGTGCCAGCCTTCACCAATAATTTTTTTATCATATACAATTACACAACCTACCATTGGATTAGGGCTAACTCTGCCCCTACCAAACTCTGCTAATTGCAAAGCCCTTAACATAAATTGTATATCTTCCTGCATCATTGTGGCAAAAGTAACCAAAATTGAAGAACTTTGGCTAGAATTAAATACCTTATGAATAGCAAACAATTATATAACGACATTTTCCAATCTCTATTAACTTATGAAGAGCCGCAGGAAGCTCAATCTTTAACTTATTGGCTTATGGAACACTTCCATGAGATTTCAAGAACTGATATTTTAGTTGAGAAAACTTTCATTCCTGCAGATGAAAAAGACACTGCGCTTCGAAAAGCCATTGAAAGGTTAAAGGCTCATGAGCCAATTCAGCATATCATTGGAAAAGTATCGTTTTTTAATCGCCAGTTTTTAGTAAATAGAAATGTATTAATCCCAAGGCAGGAAACAGAAGAATTAGTAGACCTTATTTTAAAGGATCATCCAGATTTGAAAGACAAAGTAGTGGTAGATATAGGTTCCGGTAGTGGCGTTATACCTATTACAATTGCCAAAGAAAGGCATGAGGTAAAAATTTATGGATTAGATATAAGTGGTGCTGCCATCGAAACTGCCAAAAGAAATGCTGATTTCAATA
>JBBSPJ010000295.1:0-5648 GCA_038258905.1 Cytophagales bacterium | reverse complement strand
TACCTCTTATGAATGTAGAGGTTAAATATGAGGAGAATATGAAGGGTGTTTTTCATCCGGACATTAAAACTTTTAATAAACTAGTATATGAGGTTTTAGATGCTGAATATCCCAACAATAAATGGAATATTCAATCTTTCGATTTTAATGTGCTTAAGCAGTTTAGAAAAGATTATCCGCTGGTTCCTTTAGCTGCTTTGGTTTATGAAAGCGATGACTGGGAAAGTCAATTGAGTGATTTAGGCTTTACACCTGAAATTTATAGCCCCTATTTTAAGTTAGTAACCCTTAAAATGGTAGAGGACTTACATAAAAAAGGAGTGAAAGTGATTCCCTGGACTGTAAACGATGAAAATGATATAGCCCGCTTATTAAAAATAGGGGTAGATGGCATCATTACAGATTATCCTCAATTGGCCGACAAATTCCGTAATAATCCTTAATTTTGTCTTGATCTTATAATGAGGCAACTGATCTAAGTTCTGCTTTATTATGAAATTGAATGGGAGGATCTCGAAATTATTAATTAAAAGTTATGAGTAATAAAAAATACGATGTGTACGGCATCGGAAACGCTTTGGTAGATATTATTACTGAAGTTTCTGAAGATTTTATCAAGCAGCATAAGGTTGAAAAGGGAGTGATGACCTTGGTTGAAGAAGAAAGACAAAATGAGTTGCTTAAGGCAATGAACATCACCGAGGAAAATATGCAAGGTGGTGGTTCTGCAGCCAATACTTTAGTGGCTACCTCTCAGTTTGGGGGAAAAGGTTTTTATTCCTGCAAAGTAGCAAACGATTTTGAAGGGGCTTTTTTCCTGAAAGATTTAAAAGCTAATGGACTGGATACTTTCTTAACTCTTGAAACAGCTCCGGAAGGCACTACAGGTAAAGTATTGGTAATGACAACCCCAGATGCTGAGCGAACTATGAACACCTATTTAGGAATCACTTCAGATTTTTCTATTAATGAGGTGCATGATTATGCGCTCAAAGATTCAAAATATCTTTATTTGGAAGGTTATTTAGTTACTTCTGAAACAGGATTAGCCGCTATGAGAAAAGCTAAGAAAATGGCTGAAGAGAATGATGTGAAGGTAGCCCTTACTTTTTCTGATCCCGCTATGGTGAAATATTTTAAAGACCAAATGGAGTCTGTAGTAGGAGCAAGCGTAGATCTATTGTTTTGCAATGAAGAGGAAGCGATGCTTTTTACAGGGAAAGATAATATTCAGGACGCAAGAGAAGCATTAAAGAAGTCTGCTAAAAGGTTTGCCATTACACAAGGTAAAAATGGCGCCTTAATATATGATGGTGATACCTTTATTGATATTGAGCCTTATTCTGTAAAAGCCGTAGACACCAACGGAGCCGGTGATATGTTTTCCGGAGCATTTTTATACGCCATCACTAATGGCCATAGTTTTGCCGATGCAGGTAAATTAGCTTCCTTAGCAAGCTCCAAAATTGTGACCAAATTTGGCCCGCGATTGGAATGGCACGAAGCCAAAGAGGTTTTAAATCAGCTTCATGATTAATAAATAGCTTAATATTATTTTGAGAGCCTTGCTGTTTAACAGCGAGGCTTTTTTTATGTACTATTATTTAAAATTATAATGTTCCTCAAGGATTATTTACTTAAAAAAGTTATTATTTGATGTAATATTTGTATTATCTTCGCACTAAATTTACAAAAATAGTTCAAGAATTAAATGATTCCCCTTATGATTAAAAAGTTAAGTATTTTGACTTTGTGCTTAATGATAGCCTTTTCGGCTTTAGCGCAGAAGAAAAAAATTGAATTCACAGAGTTTGATTTAGATAACGGAATGCATGTAATATTGCATCAGGATAAGACTACTCCTATAGTAGTAGTTTCAGTAATGTACCATGTGGGCTCTAAAAACGAGAATCCTGAAAGAACAGGTTTTGCACATTTTTTCGAGCATTTACTATTTGAAGGTTCTAAAAATATTAAAAGAGGTGAGTTTGATAAATATATCACCAATGCCGGTGGTGTAAACAATGCAAATACTTCATCAGATAGAACTTACTATTACGAGGTTTTACCTTCTAATCAATTAAAATTAGGTTTGTGGCTGGAGTCTGAAAGATTACTACATGCAAATATAGAAGATATAGGAGTGGAAACGCAGCGTGAAGTAGTTAAAGAGGAAAAAAGGCAGAGATACGATAACCAGCCTTACGGAACAATTTTGCCGGAAATAATGAAAAGAGCTTATACTGAGCATCCTTACCAATGGACTCCTATTGGATCTCTTGAGCATTTAAATGCAGCCACATTAGATGAGTTTGTTGAGTTCTATAAAACCTTTTATGTTCCTGAAAATGCGACTATTTCTATAGCAGGAGATTTAGATATTACAGAAACCAAGAAATTGGTTGAGCAGTATTTTGGTGATATTCCAAGAGGAGGAAAAGAAATTCCAAGACCGGATATAGTAGAGCCAGAACAAAAAACAGAAGTACGCGATACAATCTATGATAATATTCAACTACCAGCTGTAATTCAGGCTTACCATATGCCTGCACAAGGAACTGAAGATTCCTACGCTCTTGAGTTATTAGGCACTGTTTTGTCAGGCGGACAAAGTGCAAGAATGTATAAATCCTTAGTAGATGAGCAGCAAAAAGCTTTACAGGTAGCGGCTATTCCTTTTTCTTCAGAAGATCCAGGCTTGTATCTGCTATTTGGCTTACCAACCATTGGAGGAGATTTAAAAGAGTTAGAAGATGCAATTGATGCTGAGATTGATAAAGTACAGAATGAGTTAATTTCTGAAAGAGAATTTCAAAAGATTAAAAATCAAACTGAAAATAACTTTATATCTGGTAATAGCACCATGACTGGTATTGCTGAAAGCTTAGCTAACTATCATGTATATTATGGTGAGGCTAATTTGATCAATAATGAAATTGATCGATATATGGCTGTTACAAGAGAAGACATTCAAAGAGTAGCTAAAAAATATTTAACTGAAAATAACAGGGTTGTACTATATTATTTGCCAAAATCTCAGCAAAACAACTAAATCATCAACCTAAAAAGTGGAAAATATGAAATGTCCATAAAGGTCGCTATACAAAACGAACATGAATAATGGAGGTTAAATAGTAGGGTTTAGATAAATATGAGGCATTCCATGAGACAATTTAAAAAACAAATTATATACACATGAAATTTATAAAACAATTATTTTTATGCGTCATTTTTATTTGTGTAGCAAGCTTTGCAACAGCACAGGTAGATAGAACAAAAGCTCCTGAGCCTACCGCTGCTCCGGAAATTAACATTGCGAAACCCGCTACATTCACTCTAAAGAATGGATTAAAGGTTTATGTAGTAGAGAATCATAAATTACCAAGGGTAGCTTTTTCTTTATCGCTAGATAGAGATCCTATTTTGGAGGGAGATAATGCAGGTTATGTAAGTATGGCTGGTGAGCTATTAACAAAAGGAACCAAAAATAGAACTAAAGCGGAATTAGATGCTGAAATTGATTTTATTGGTGCCAATATTAATGCCTATTCTACAGGTATTTTTGCTTCATCATTAACTACCCATACTGATAAATTAATGGAGTTAATGACAGATATTTTATTCAATCCTGCTTTCCCTGAAGATGAATTGGATAAATTGAAAAAACAGACTTTATCTGGTTTAGCTGCTTCTAAAGATGATCCAAATGCTATTGCTTCAAATGTTCGAGGTGTGCTTACTTATGGAAAGGATCATCCATATGGAGAGTTTACAACTGAGGAAACTGTTGAAAATATTACGTTGGAAGACTGTAAAAAATACTATGAGACCTATTTCAGACCTAATATTGGTTATTTAGCGATTGTAGGAGATATTACTCCAAAACAAGCTGAAAAATTAATCAAAAAGAATTTCAGTAAATGGGAAAAGGGTACTATTCCAACTGCTGAATATGATAAACCTAAAGCTCCTGAAAAAACTTATGTAGCGTTAGTGGATAGAGAAGCTTCTGTTCAATCTGTTATTAATGTAAGTTATCCGGTTGAACTAAAAGTAGGTTCGGAAGATGCCATTAAGGCCAGAGTGCTTAATCAAATTTTAGGCGGAGGGTTTTCTTCTCGTTTAATGCAAAATTTAAGAGAAGATAAAGCTTTCACTTACGGAGCTAGGTCTTCTTTAAGCACAGACAAGTTAATTGGTAACTTTAATGCCAATGCAAGTGTAAGAAATGAAGTAACTGATAGCTCTGTATATGAATTTATGTACGAATTGCAGAAAATTACACAAGAAGAAGTTACTCAAAAAGAATTAGATGCTGCTAAAGCTTCTATAGCCGGTGGTTTTGCACGTTCGCTTGAAAGCCCGCAAACTGTAGCCTCCTTTGCTATTAACACGGCACTTTATAACCTGCCAGCTGATTATTATAATAATTATTTGAAAGAATTAGATAAGGTTTCTTTGGCTGATATTAAAGCGATGGCCATGAAATACATACTTCCTAATAATGCTAATATTATTGTAGTAGGTAAAGGAGCTGATGTAGCCAAAGGTTTAAAACAATTTGGTGAAGTGCGTTATTTTGATAGAGATGGTAACGAATATGACCCAATGGATAACCTGAAAATTCCAGAAGGTGTAACCGCAAAAACTGTAATGCAAGATTATTTTAAAGCATTGGGCGGAAAAGAAAAATTGTTGGCTGTTAAAAACATGAAATTAGTATATGATGCTTCTTTTCAAGGACAGAATCTTTACATCAATGAGGTGAAGAAGGACGGTGCTTTCAAACAGGAAGTAGGTATGACAGGAATGGTTATAACCAAAACTGTTGTGAATGGAGATGAAGTGAAAATTGTAATGCAAGGACAAGAAGTACCATTACCTGAGGATACTAAGAAAGATGTAATAGCTGGTGCCAAGGTGTTTCCTGAATTATACTTTGACGAAATGGGTATAGGCTATCAACTGAAATCAATCACAGATTTAGACGGTGAAGCAGCCTATGCCATTGAAGTGACTATGCCTTCCGGCAAAACCTCTACCTATTATTACAGTGCTGATACAGGTTATAAATTAAAAACCTCTACTGTTCAAACAGGGCCACAAGGGGAAGTAACCACATCAGAAGAATTTTCGGCTTACGAAGATAAAAACGGTGTGATGATTCCTACTAAGAAGGTTTTAAATCAAGGTTTCCGAATAAATACAACATTAAAATCAATTGAGTTCAATGTTGATTTAGCAGAAGACACTTTTCTAGTGAAGTAATGATTCTCATAAATTGAATGGATGAAAAGCCCTGATGATTTTATCATTAGGGCTTTTTTTCTAAATATATCCTGCCACCTTGTAGGCTGCATACCCCATCCACTCCTTAAATAAAATATGCCATTTCATTAAAGCTTCATAGCTCGGTAAAAACATTGCAGGTGTTAAGTTGCCATCAGTAGTATGGTAAACGGTAGGAAAAGGTTTTACTTCAAATCCTTGCTTTACAAAGCATGCTGCAGCTCTAGGCATATGGCTCGCACTTGTAATGAGAAGAATAGGGTTGTATTTTGGAATGAAGTTAACTGCCAACTGAGCACTTTCAGCAGTATTTCTCGATTGATCCTCAATTTTAACCTTTTCTATAGGGAAATTGATCG
>JBBSPJ010000294.1:0-5658 GCA_038258905.1 Cytophagales bacterium | reverse complement strand
TGCTGAATTGTTGGTACTGTCGAAAGAATTTTCATTTTCAGTGAATTTACTTTCAATAAGCCGCGTTTCTTGGGGAAGAATACTCGGCAGGTTTGTATCCAAAACTTCGCAAACAGTTAACAGATCTGCAATTGAAATGTCAGATTTTTCATTTTCAATCCTGTTAAATTTACTTTGGCTAACACCAAGGCTATCTGCTAAAAATTATTGGCTGTATCCTCTCCTAATCCTAACTTTTCTGATATTATCTCCTAATGGCATAACTTAAGGTTTTGGTTCTATATTCAAATATGAATAATGTTATGCGTATACGAATAAAACGCATCATATATTTTCAGATATTGTGGTATGTTTAACAATTAAATCTTAAAATTATGAAAAATTTGAGTAGTGAGAAAATGGAGAATGTTGAAGGTGGATGGTCATGGGGTGGTTGTGCAGTTGGCGCTGCAGCAGCTTCTGTATCTGGTCTAGCAAGTGGTGCAGCTGGAGTAGGTGCAGCATTTGGCCCGGCGGGTGCAGCTGTCGGTTACTTTGGGGCTTTAGCCTTTTCTTGTATTGTAGCTGCTAATTAATATAATTAAGAACGTGCGTTTATGTTTTGCGCTAGACGCACTTGCTAAACTTTCAATGAAGAATTTCTTTATTTTTTTAAAATATTATCATATAAATTTAACACGTTCAAAAGAGCCGCAAATGCCAATCGGTTTTGCTTTTTTAGGTAAGCCAGGGGTGTGGTTTTTTACAAACTTCCCATTTGATCTCGTAGCCTTTCAGGCTAGCTCATTTTTTCTACAGCTGTTTTGTTTTGGATTGGGCACAGAGCTCATTTTCAACAGTACCAATACGCTCAATGCTTTGTTTTTGCCAATTTGGGGACTCCTTTTTTCGCAGTTACTTTTTGATTTTATTCTCTCAGATAAAACGTTATTTAACAGATTTAAATACTTTAATTTGTTTCCAGTTCGTAAGAAGGATAAACTCATACTAAAAAACATAAATGAGTTTTTTGGTGGTAAATTATTGTCTTTGCTCTTCTTTTTAGTACTCCTAGTTTTTTACTCCCCATTTCCACTTAATGGCGAGTACTTTTTGCTTTTGTTTGGGTCATATATTTTATACAACTCTATTTATTTAATTTTTGCTGATTTTTATTTAAAAAACAAGGGCATAGCAATCGTTCTTTTTGTTCTGGCGCAGGGAGTAATCATGTATTATGGAAATACAGAAAATGATTTGAGTATGTTTGAGACAATCGTGAAACTTGAGATTATATTCAAATCATTGGTGGAGAAATATATAACGTATTTTGTTTTAGGGGTAGGGTTAATTTTCGCTCTACAACTCGCCATCAATTATAAAAGAATTCAACTGAAGTGATCATTTATAAAATCCTCCATATCAAATTTATTTTTGTGAACATGGTAGCATCGCTGTTCATATATGCTTTACTGCTGCTGAAAGTAATCGATTTTGATTTTTTTATAGTTAACAAATTTCAGATCTACATTGGCTTTTCCATATATTTCTTGCAGAGCCCTGTTAAAGTGTTGAATTTTAAATACTTGAACCTTATTCTGGTAAAGAATATTTTCCAGACCTATCTTATTTCTTACCTGCCAATACTAATGCTTTTTATCGTAATGAATTTTTTGAATGGAGAACGATTTGTATCTATAGCCATTGAAAGTGTATTTGTAGTTTTATGGATTTATGTCAGTTCACTATTGGTTTGTTCGAATAGTAACAAGTATATCTATTATTTGCTATCAACAGTATTTTATTCAGTATTATCAGTTTTACTATGGAAATTGCACTAAATAACTTATCTATTTTTTATCCGCCCAAAATGGTCATTGAAAAATCCAGTATAACTATGGGCGCAGGTTTAAATGTTATTATTGGCAGAAATGGAAGTGGGAAATCGACTTTTTTGAAGTTTCTGGCTGGTTTAGTTAACCACTATGAAGGAGGAGTTGATTATAAAGGCATCAATAATTTTAAAGCGATAAAGCAGGATTTTGGATTTCAATTTGGAGAGGAATTTCTTAGCCTTAACTTAAAAGCACGGGAGATGATGGAGCTTTGTGGAAAGTTCCAAGGAGTGGCAAATCTTGATGAAGTATCTGATGACCTAATTGATTTATTTGAAATAGAAAATGGGGAGATTCAGTTTTTGTCTTATGGGAACAAAAAGAAACTGTTAATTGCGTTGGCAATGTTACGAAACCCCAAAGGACTGATACTAGATGAGCCTTTTGAAGGCTTAGATTTTCAAATGAAGAAAAAATTAACAGATCATCTTTTGAGTAGCAATTACGAAAACATTATGCTAGCAACAAATGATCTAAATATTGCCATGGATCTGGAATGCGATTTGTTTATGATTTCTAAGGAAAGAAAAATCATCAGGATAGATAGAGCAGATGCGATGGATGATAAACTTGATTTTTAGAGAGTTGATAGCCATGAATTTTTGAGCTAATATACTTACCTATTCGGCTGCTAATCGCGTTTTATTCATATATGAATAATGTTATGCATATGTGAATTAAGCGCATCATATATTTTCAGATATTGTGGCATGTTTAACAATTAAATCTTAAAATTATGAAAAATTTGAGTATTGAAAGAATGGAGAGTGTTGAAGGTGGGGATAGCAATCTTGGTAATGCTGTATGTGCATTATCTACAGCTGCTTGGGCTTTAGGAGCAATATCTGCACCTACTGGCTTCGGTGCTGTTTTATGGGGTGTAGGAGCTATAGGTGTAATTTATTGTAATTCGCAAATGGCTAGTTAATTGATTTTTTTTTAAGGACTACATTTTTAAATGTAGTCCTTAACTTATTAAAGTAGATAAAAATGAGAACACTAAATATAATTATACTGATTGCCGCATTAACAATTTTAGTGGTCAATGCTTTTTTTGAAATAGGAATTAAAATGAAAATTTCCACATCAATAGTAGCTCTAATATTAATATCTCTTGTGCTAATTAATTATTTTAGATCAAAGAGGTAGACTTTATTTTAATACTCGCTAATTAATTTTTAATCATTTCTTAATTCATATGTTAAGTTCAGCATTAATTAATCTGAATTGTCTTTTTTAGCTTTTAAATAGTTTATAATTAATCATGTTTGCTTTAAATAAATTTCATTTATATATTCTGTTAATTTTTATCGTAGGTTTCGTAAATTATCTCCTTCAATCACATTTAATAAGCAAAAATTTACTTATAGAATCGTTTCAAGATCAAATGGGATATGAAAGAATTATACAAATGATTGATGCTAGAGATAAATGGGCGTGGTTAAATTATGCTTTACTTCCCTTAATCTACTTAATCAAATTTACTCTTATTACTTTTTGGGTTTTATGCGGCACTATTATTTTAGGAATTAAAGGCAGATTCAAATCTATCTTTAAGGTAGTTATTGTAGCAGAGTTTGTTTGGCTTATACCTTCACTTTTATTAATTGTTTGGTTTGGAGTTATTGACACAACTTACTCTTTTAATGATATTCAATATTTCTCTCCTCTTTCACTGCTCAGTTTATTCGATGCTACTTCCATAGAACCATGGTTGCTCTTTCCCTTAAAATCACTCAACCTTTTTGAGGTCATCTATATTTTAGTTTTAGCCTTAGGCATAAAAACAATTATTAAAAAAGACTATGATTCTGCATTGAAATTTACTTTGCCTGTGTATGGCTCCGCTCTAATTGTTTGGATACTTTTCATTACTTTCTTATCAATTAACTTAGGGGCATAATGAAGAAAAAGCTTCTTATTTTATTTGGATTATTAGTTGTTGGTCTTTTGTCTTGGATGGGTTATTCAAGCATCAGAAAATTAGATCAACAAAGTAAGTCGGAGGAAATTGTTGAGAGCTTGAATTCCTTGACAAGCAATCTGGGGTTGAAAGAAATAAATAATTATCAGCCCACTATATTCATGTATTTCAACAGTGATTGCCATTTTTGCCAATGGGAAATAAAAGAATTACAAGAAAATATTACTGAGTTCAGAGACTATCAATTGCTGCTTGCTTCCTTTGAGCCTGAAGATGAAGCCATTCAGTTCTTGAAAGAACATAATTTAGCAGAATATTATGTAAATGTTAATCCTGATTTGCTCACCTCTACCATTATGGGTGGCGTACCGCAAACTTTTATTTACAAAAACGGTGAATTACAAAAGCATTTTAAAGGAGAAGTAAAAATAGAAGCTATCTTAAAAGTTTTGGAGTGATACTAACATGATAAATATTTCCAAAGCGCTAATCTTTGGTAAAGCTAATGAGAAGAACCAAATCAATGATTAAAAAACTCAACCAATATTTCGTTCAACAACACGGTCAATCTGATTGTGGTCCTGCCTGTTTGGCTTCCATTATCAAGTTTCATGGTGGAGAACATTCATTGGATGAGCTACGAAGAATTACAGGAACAACTCAAACAGGTACAAAATTACTTGGTTTATTCCAAGGAGCAAAGGATTTAGGTTTTGAAGTAGAAGGCCTTGAAGCAGAAAAGATTGATAATTTAAAAGAGCTGGATCATCCAGCTATTTTGCATGTCATTTTAGAAAATAAACTACAGCACTACGTGATTTTTTACGGTTTTCAAGGAGGGGAGCTAATTATAAATGATCCCGGAAGAGGAGTGGCATTATGGAGTAAAGAAAAGCTGGAAGCTGTTTGGCAATCAAAAGCTTTACTAAAATTAACCCCCAGTGATAATTTTAAAATTGTAGAAAGTAAACATAAAAAATACGAGAACCTTTTAAGCTGGGTAAAGGAAGATTTAAATATTCTATTAGCAGCACTGTTTTTAGGTATTCTTATCGCTATTTTCTCCTTAGCGACAGCCATTTTTAGTCAAAAGCTCATTGATGTTATTTTGCCTGCAAAGGAAGTTGATAAGTTGATTATTGGGTTAGTGCTTTTTGCTTTTATCTTATTAATTAATATGGGTTTGCGCTATGTAAGATCAACATTCTTAATAACGCAAAGTAAGGATTTTAATAACAGAATGATCAGTTCATTTTTCTCTTCCTTACTTCGAATTCCAAAAGCTTTCTTCGATTCGAAAAAAACAGGGGATATGGTTGCCAGAATGAACGATACCAGACGCATTCAAACTACCATCAGCAACCTGATTGGAAATTTATTGATAGAATTTTTAGTAATTATCATCTCCTTAGTTGGGGTATTTGTTTATTCCTGGCAGGCAGGTGTAGTGGTTTCTATTTTCATTCCTGTTTATGCACTTATTTTGTGGCGCTTAAACAAACCTATTGTTAATGCGCAGAAAGATGTAATGGGAGCTTATGCTTTAAATGAGGGTAATTATATTGATGTGATTACCGGTATTTCCGAGGTAAAAAGCACCGGATCACTCAACCTTTTTCATAAAACTACAACATTATTATACAGTAATTTTCAGGAAAAGATTTTTAAATTGGGTAAAATCCAAGTAAAGTTTGGTTGGCTAACTGAATTGGCAGGAATCTTATTAATAGTAGCGGTAATTTCAATTGCCTCTTTTTTAGTATTGCAAGGTCAGCTTTTGTTAGGTTCTCTAGTGGCATTACTGTCACTTTCAGGTTCTATTGGTCCCTCTCTCACTAGTATCGCACTATTTAATATTCA
>JBBSPJ010000293.1:0-5679 GCA_038258905.1 Cytophagales bacterium | reverse complement strand
GGAAAATGAATTTGATAAAATGACCGCCGTAATGTTGGTTGTTATGATTCCCGGATTTATTTTGTATTTCGCAAAAGACTCAGTTAAAGGAATTAGTATGGGAAAATGGATTATGGGTATAATGATTAGAGATGCCGGCAGGGTAGATGAAATTCCATCTTTTGCCAGATTATTTATTCGTAATTTATTTATAATTATCTGGCCTGTTGAATTTATAGTGCTGGCTGCAAGCCGTGAAAAGAAAAGACTTGGCGATAAAACTGTAAATACTATTGTTGTTAAGAATCCTAATAAGCCCGCCAAAATACCAAGAATTATAGCCCTTGGTGGAATGATTGTTGCCTTTTTCATTATCACAGTTATATTTGCCGGGACTGCGATGAAAAGTTCAGAGGCCTATAAAGTGGCTGTCAACGAAATTGAGCAGAATCAGGAGATATTAGATAAAACCGGAGGAATTAAGAGATATGGATGGATGCCATCTGGAAGTGTTAATATTTCCAACGGAATGGGATCTGCGCAATTGGAGATAAAAGTGAGGGGGAATGTAAAAGATTTGAAGGTGAGTGTATATTTGACTAAACAGCCGGATGGAGTATGGGAAATAATAGAATTGTACTATTAAGATAGGTACTTAAGCTTTAATTGATTAGTTCAATGTTGGCGCAGCACCACTTTGTCCATTTAATAAATACATATCAGTTGAAAATGAAAACAATCCTCATAATACTAACCATTATCACATTGCTCAGTTGCACGGACAATCAAGAAAAATCAGTTGCCCAAAATGATCAGCTGCAATTGATTCGTGAGCCTGAAAAAGACCTGAGAGAAGAAAATGAACAACAACAACCAGGTAGTTTAACTACCAAAACGCATTATAATGATGCTATAGAAGAAAAACTACAACTCATTGAAGCCCACGCTAAAAGAATTAACAAAATCAAAGAGTGGACTTCAATTGAAGAGAGAAATCTTGAGCAATCCACCGAGGGTGGCACTGCCACCTATTATTTTCAAAAAGATACGCTGTTAAAGATTGCAGTAGTTCACTTCGGAGAGACAGGCAAAGCCATTCAAGAATTTTACACCAAGAATGGTCAGTTAACTTTCGTGTTTGAGGAAAACTACACATATAACAGACCTATCACCTGGGATTCTACAGCCATGAAGGAAAACAATGATACAGAAGTGTTTGATATGGACAAATCAGAGATAATGGAAGATGCGAGCTACTTTGACAGCGGTATTTTAATCCAGCATACAAATAACCAGGACTGCGGAGCACCCTTTGCCGCAGACTACCTGAAACAAATAGTAGTAGATCTGAATAGTGAATTTGAAAGGCTTAAAGAACGATTATTAAAATAGATAACCTCTGATTATTTCCGGTTGCTAATATGTAGCAATTTATCCAAGCACATTAAGATTTTAATAAAATTCTCCTCCTACCCCTCCTTTTTGGTTAAAACCAATACCTACATGTGGGTATTCTTAAACATCCTTGTAATACTAAAAAATTGAAATAACTCAAATTGGCTATTTTCGTAATAAAATTAATGAGCAGAGCATTTGTTAAGGAAGACGATCAGGAGGAAGCTCCATTTATAGCGCCGAGGGCACCTTTGCCAGCGGGTACCACTAATTATGTTACTCCAGCTGGTATGGAAGCATTGCTTTCAGAAAAGAGTCATTTAGAGAGGGCTAAAGAAAAAGCTTTTCAATTAGAAAATTTGACCGAAAAGCGAAGAGCTTCTACTGAAATTAATGGGAAATTAAAGCTTTTGGAAGAGCGAATTAACTCAGCGCGTGTACTTAGCCCCGAAGACCAACCTAAAAATGAAGTACGCTTCGGTGCTAAGGTTCAGTTAGAAATAAGTGGAAATAAGCAACTTTTCCAATTAGTGGGTGTAGACGAAGCCAATGTAAAAGATCAGAAAATTGCTTTTACTTCACCTATTGCAAAAGCAATTATTGGTAAACATGTAAATGAAACGACATTATTGCAATTAGGGACCCAAACAAAATCTTTAAAAGTTTTAGAGATCATTTATTAGTTTGATTTAATGCTTAGCTAATATTGATTCAATTTCCTTCATCTCATTCTGTATTAAATCATCGGTTTCCAACTTTAGTCTAATCTCTTTAATAGTAATATTAAGAAGACTTACTTCGTATTTTAATTTTTGAATAATCTCTTCTTTTTCGTCATCATCATTTTTGTAATCAAGTAATTGAACCAAACCCAACATAGTTGCTACAGGAGCTCTTAACTGATGGCCATTAATGAAAGTATATTCTGCTAATTTATCATTTTTAGCAGATAATTCTTTCGTTCTTTCTCTTACCTTTTCTTCTAAATGGGTATTTAAAGCTTTTAATGAATCATTCAGTGCTTGCACCTCTTCAGATTGCAATAAAATTTCTTTTTGCTGATCAATTACCTTCGCATTTTTAATCTGAATATTTTTAGAAAACTGGTAGCTAATGTATGCAGTAGATATAAAATGAATAGTTGCATAAATAAGCGTAAGATTGATTAATAGAGGAAAATTTGTATAATTGATTTGAAAACCGAAAACTGGAATAGTTAATGCATAACCCAGCGGAATCAATAAAAATCTGTATGTTTTATGAAATCCTCTTGAGGCTATATAATTACAAACCACTCCTAATATAAACAGGCAAGTAGGGATGAAACTTAAATGAATGAGGCCTGCTAACCATCCTACCATCAGGAAATCCACCATGTTTTGCCTGATCCCTACACCTTTATTATTCTTATGCTTAACATAGTAAATAAAAACAATGTATGGTATAAGTAAAGAAACAATGATGCTGATATAATGATAAATATTTAATGGTAAACCTTTTGCCTCTAAAAAAAGATAAAGGAAAATGGTATTAAATAAATATACAGCATATCTAAAAATTAAGGATGCCTTCCCGAAAAAGTCTGATTGTCTCCAAAAATTGCTTATAGCTAATAAATTCACTACTGTAAATTACACTAAGAAAAATGACTCAAAAAAATATTATTGTGTTTTTTATATAAACTGCTATTTCAATTTTAAATAACTATTAAAAAAATATGAAAACCAAGTGCAAAGCTTTAAATGAGTGAAATTTCATAAATATTTGGCATAAAAAAAAGGCTGGGTAATTTACCCCGCCTTCTTATTAATTTTATATTACAAAAAAATTAAGCCTCGTCCTCCGGTGGAGCAATTCTAGCTACAATCTCTTCATATTTTGCTTTCAATTCAGCATCACTTGATAAAGCACTTTTAACTGCCTTATACTCTTTAACTCCTACCATTTTAGAAGCTAATATTGTTAATGCTTCTTTTATAGCTTCTTTTCTTTCATCCTGCTCCTTAACAATCATAGTCATGAATTTTATTTCAAATTCATTAGCTCCTAATTCCTTCAATTTGGCAGCATCATCTCCACCGGTTCTTAGATCCATGTATCTCTTTACATCAAAACCATCTTGATTGCTGATCATTTCTGTAGCAGCGATATTTACTTCGGCTTTCATTTGCTCTACTACCTGCATTAACAATGCATAGTTGTATAAATCCTTGTCTGTAATTTCTTCATCTTGCGCCTGAACATTTGTAAAATTTAAACATACTAACGCAATTAAAGCAAATAATCCTTTCTTCAACATAACTCTCATTTTTAATTTATATAATATTACCCTTGTTTTCTATTTAATTAAACCCCGAATTAAAGCTATTTGTTGGCATTTGGCAAATTTTTTTGGTTATTTATAGTTTATTATCGATAAATATGAGAAAAGTAGTCTATTATTTAAGCACATGTGATACCTGTAAGAAAATAATGTCACAACTAAACCTTAATGATTTCGAGAAAATTGACATCAAAAACAACCCGTTAACTGAACCCCAACTGCTTGAATTATATGTTATAACGGAATCTTATGAAGAGCTTTTCAATAAGCGTGCCATTAAATACCGTAGCTTAGGGCTAAATCAACAATCACTCACGGAAAATGACCTTAAAAACTTACTGTTAGAGGAATATACCTTTCTCAAAAGGCCTGTATTTTTAGTAAACGGTCAACTTTATGTTGGAAATGCGAAATCTACAGTAGAAAAATTAAAATCACACTTTGGCAAAGAGAATTGACTTGTTATAAGCACATTAATGTAGGGATGGTTTTATCTTATTCAATAATTCATAAATACTCTTCTACATTAGCGGCAATAATTAAGGAGTTTTTCTAACTTTGCAGCCTATTAATAATTCCATTTTTACAAATTTAATATGCTAAGTTTTTTCCAGGGAAAATCTCACCAAATATATGCTGTAGGACATCAACATCCGTTTTCAGAAACAGATACTGAAAAATTACTATGGCTGTTTCAAGCTTCCAGGTCGTTAAAAATAAATGAGTTAAATAAAACTTATGTGGGCCCCAGAAAGGAAATGGTAAGCCCCTGGAGCACAAATGCAGTAGAAATTACCCAAACCATGGGAATGGAAGGCATCTGGAGAATTGAAACATTTGAGGAACTTAAACTCATATCTGTGCCATTTGATCCAATGCTACAATCAAAATACATTGGGTTAAACGATCAGATCTTTACCATAGATAAGCAGCCAGAAGAAATAAAACTCATCGATAACATAGCTGAATACAATCAGAAAGAAGGTTTGGCATTAAATGATGATGAAGTGGCTTATTTGCAAAAAGTAAGCACCGACTTAGGCAGGAAATTAACTGATAGTGAAGTTTTTGGCTTCTCACAGGTAAATTCGGAACATTGCAGGCATAAAATTTTCAATGGGACATTTATTATAGATGGAAAGGAGATGCCTTCTACCCTATTCCAACTCATTAAGAAAACTTCAAAGGAAAATCCTAATAGAATCATTTCCGCTTACAAGGATAATGTAGCTTACTTAAAAGGTCCAAGAGTGCAGCAATTTGCACCCACAGATCAAACTAAAGCTGATTTCTTTGCTAAGAAAGATTTTAACGCGACCATATCGCTTAAAGCCGAAACACATAATTTCCCCACTACTGTTGAGCCGTTTTATGGTGCTGCAACAGGTTCCGGTGGTGAAATCCGCGATAGAATGGCCGGTGGTAAGGCAGGCGTTCCATTAGCTGGTACTGCTGTTTATATGACTTCATACTCTCGCTTAAAAAATGATAGAAAATGGGAAAATGGTATGGGTGAGCGTAAATGGCTCTACCAATCACCAATGGATATTCTCATAAAAGCTTCCAATGGCGCTTCAGATTTTGGTAATAAATTTGGGCAACCCTTAATTACCGGCTCTGTACTTACTTTTGAGCATGAAAATGACGGAAAGAAATACGGTTTTGATAAGGTAATCATGCAAGCCGGTGGAATTGGCTATGGAATATTAGAAGAAAGCCAGAAGGATCGACCTGAAAAAGGTGATAAAATTGTAGTAATGGGCGGTGATAATTACCGCATAGGTATGGGCGGAAGTGCTGTTTCCTCTGTAGATACTGGTCAGTTTGAAAGCCAGATAGAGCTTAATGCTGTGCAGAGAGCCAACCCTGAAATGCAAAAAAGAGTAGCCAACGCTATCAGAGCAATGGCCGAATCAGGAAAAAACCCTATTGTTTCCATTCACGATCATGGTGCAGGTGGTCATTTAAATTGTCTTTCGGAG
>JBBSPJ010000292.1:0-5714 GCA_038258905.1 Cytophagales bacterium | reverse complement strand
GCTAATTGCTCATCAGCACATTCCCCTCTTTCATTTTCGCAGTCCTTATCGCATGCGAAAAAAACTACACATAAAGAGAGAAAAAAGAATAACCTATTGATTGCCTTCATATATTTTATTGAACCTCCACTAATTCAACGTCAAATATTAAAATAGAATTAGCTACAATTTCCGCACTTCTTTGTCTTGGACCGTAAGCCAAACCTGAAGGAATGATAAATTTAGCTTTAGCTCCTTCTTTTAATAGCAATAAACCTTCATCCCAACCCGGAATAACATTACCCTGACCTACCGGAAATTCGATGGGAGCGTATTCATTTCCTTCTCTGAATTTATCATTTGCTTTAGCCACCTCTTCCATAGAGGTATCAAACAAAGTTCCATCCATTAATTTACCTGCATAATGCACCTTTACATTATCACCAGGATTAGGAGTTTCTCCAGTTCCTTCTTCTTCAATAATATAATAAAGACCAGACTCAGTTTTTTGAGCCTCTAAATTATTATCGGCCAAATAAGCTTGAATTAATTTATCATCAATAGGTTTTTGCGCTTCTGCATCTTTTTGATCTTTTGCCTGCTGTGCAGCCATCTGTTCTTGTTGCCAACCAGCAATACCTGCTGAATCATATTTGGCAAGCGCTTTGACATAAATAGTAATTACTTCATCAGCAGGCATATCAGGTGATAAAGGCTGTCGGAAACCTTTTGTATACACTTCGTTAGCAGAAATTTCAGTTTTTATACTGTCACCTACATTTAGATTTCTTAATACAGAAAATAATTCACCTCTTGGATTCATGGAAGCTGAATCTATTAATAACGGCATTTGCCCCACTTCTTCACTATCTATAAGTACAGAATCTTTTGAGTTAATCATTTTTAGAAAATAAGTGGCATAGTCACCTTCTTCATACGCTTCACCATTCTCTGAGCTTAAAAGTGTGTAAGACACACCATCTTTCGTCTTTTTTTCCTTATTTGAATCACAAGCAGTAAATAGCAATGCTGAGATAAATAAAATAGTTAGGATATTTTTCATATTATATATACGTTTCAATTGGTTTTTTATTTTTAAGTTGTTCTGAATATTCTTTAATAATTGATTCAAATAATTTTACTGTTTCGGCCAGGCTTTTTTGCGAAATGCCACCTGCAGCGTTTTTATGCCCACCGCCTTTAAAATAATGCGCGGCTAGTTTATTTACCTCAAAATTACCGATCGATCTTAGAGATAATTTCACACCCTCATCACTTTCAGTAAAAAGAGCCGCCATGGTAATGCCATTAATAGAAAGCGCATAATTAACCAAGCCTTCCGTATCGCCGGTTCTTGATTTAAATTTCTCTAAATCTTCCATGGAAATAGCAAAAAAGGCTGTATGATATTCCGGATATACAACCAGTCGCTGACTCAATGCAAACCCTAAAAATTTCAAGCGATCTAATGAATTTGTATCATAAATTAACCTCGAAACCTCCGAGTTATTTGCCCCCAAATCAATCAATTCAGCTACAATTATATGTACTTCCTTGTTGGTATTAGGATGCTTGAATGATCCGGTATCCGTCATGATCCCTGCGTAAAAGCATTCGGCAATATCTTTGTCTATTAATTGCTTTTCTCCAAAGGCAACAATCATTTTATACGCCAATTGAGCGGTAGATGCAGAATTTATGTCGTGGTAACCATAATCAGCAAAATCCTCGGGGTCTCTGTGATGGTCTATTAAAACTTTTTTAGCTTCCGATTTTCTAACCATTTCACCCAATTCCTTGATTCTTTCCAGATTAGAAAAGTCAAGGCAAAAGATTAAATCTGCATTATCAATATAATCCTGGCAATCTTTTTTATTATTTTCATTAAAAACTACCACCTGATCATTAGATTTCATCCATTTAAGAAAATCAGCATAATCTGAAGGGGTAATTACAGTAACTTTATGCCCTTTTTTCATAAGGTAATTATAAAGCCCTAAACTACTTCCCAATGCATCTGCATCCGGGTTATGATGTGTGGTAATAATTATATTTTGAGGTGTATTAAGTACCTCTTTTAACTTCAATATTTCCTGCATGAGCAATCATTAACCGACTTCGGCACAAATTGATTTGCAAAGTTGCTAAGAATTTAAAGAAAAACAAATGATTATATCTTGTTACTCTGATTCAAAAAATGGACTTATCCTTACAATTTCAAATAATTATACCTTTGTAATCAGAATTATCCCTTAAATTTGCATCAAAATTTATAAACAATAAAACAAAAACAATGGCTGGTAACAGAACATTCACAATGATTAAGCCCGATGCTGTGGCTGAAAACAATATTGGTGCAATCACTAAAATGATTGAAGAGGCGGGTTTTAGAATTGTAGCAGTTAAAATGACACAACTTTCTAAAGCAAGAGCCGGAGAATTTTATTCAGTACATAAAGAAAGACCATTTTATAATGATTTATGTGAATATATGTCTGGTGGGCATTTAGTAGCAATGATCTTAGAAAAAGACAATGCTGTGGCTGATTTCAGAAAATTAATTGGTGCTACTAATCCTGCTGATGCTGAAGAAGGTACCATTAGAAAATTATATGCCAAATCAATTGAGGCTAATGCGGTTCATGGTTCTGATTCGGATGAAAATGCTCAAATAGAAGGCAGCTTCTTTTTTGCTGGAATAGAAAAATACTAAATTTAGGAATAAAAGTTAAAAAAATCCTATTAGGAAATTACACGAGAATTAAATATATCTAACTGAAAATCATCCACTTATATAGACATCGGGGCTATCGGGAAAGTGACTAGATTTTGTGTAATTTAATTTTAGAATCCATAAAAACGATGGAAAGCACTACCTCGGTGGTGCTTTTTTTATGTCATTTCAGTTAAATTTTTATTAATTTCATCACATTTTAATCATAATATTAAGAATTATGAAATCGATTGCGTAAATTGATTTCATAAAATTAGACAATCGGATTTCGTAACCAACCATTAAATAGCTTGCAGACAGTCAGCATCCTTTAAAGCAAAAAAGCTGGCATGCAGCCGGGATTGGAAAAATAAACCCTTTATTAAAACATGAAAAATACTAGCATTCAATTCACTTCCTTTTTATTAGGAATATTATTTACGTCACTGCTATTTGTACAATGCAATTCCAAAACAACTGAGAATGCAGATAACTCAGAAGAGATAGAAAAAGGGCTTGCTGCATATTATGAAGATTATTTCCCCATTGGAGTAGCAGTATATCCCGGTGCTTTACAAGATTCTGCCAAGAGTAACCTTATAGTAAAAGAGTTCAAAAGTATGACAGCTGAAAATGTGATGAAGGCTGGACCAATTCATCCTAAACCTGATATTTATAATTGGGGGCCAGCTGATATAGTAAGCGACTTTGCAAAAGCTAACGATATGAAACTGAGAGGTCATGCCCTGGTTTGGCATCAGCAACATCCTAATTGGTTTTTCACTGAGGAAAATGGTGATACCATCAGTAAAGAAACCCTTTTTGAAAGAATGGAGGAGCATATCACTTCTGTAGTAACCCGATATAAAGATGTTATTTACGCTTGGGATGTGGTAAATGAGGCAGTTTCAGATAATTCAAATTTTGTTTACCGCCAAGAATCGCCTTATTATAAAATTGCAGGAGAAGAATACCTGGCAAAAGCTTTTGAATATGCCCATGCAGCTGATCCTGATGCTAAGCTATTTTACAATGATTATAATGCAGTGAGGCCGGAGAAGGTAGATCGCATTTATGAATTAGTAAAAAAATTAGTAGATGCAGGAGTGCCCATTCATGGAGTGGGCATCCAAGCGCATTGGTCTATTTTTGAACCCACAGAAAAAGAATTAAGAGATGCCATTGAAAAATATGCCTCTTTAGGTTTAGAAGTGCAAATTACTGAACTGGATGTATCTATTTACAAATGGGAAAAGGAAAGAAGAGCTATTAGAGATGGTGAGGTTTTCGAATTCACTCCGGAACTGGAAGAAAAGCAATTACAGCAGTATGATATGTTTTTTAGGGTTTTTAGAGATTATAAGAAAACAATAACGGGAGTAACTTTCTGGAATATATCTGACCAGTACAGCTGGCTGGATACCTATCCGGTGGAAGGCAGAAAAAATTATCCATTATTGTTTGATGAAGAATTGAAGCGTAAAAAAGCCTATTATAAAATAATTGATTTCGAAAAATAAACAAGCTATTACTTATGCCAGTTCGCTTAATTTACTTATTACTAGTATTTAATGTCTTTTTCAATTTTACACTTTCAGCCCAAAATCAAGGTGATTATGTGCTGTTTAAGTCAGGAAATGATGCTTTCACACTCGTTTCAGATAATTCTGCAGTCCCCATCTTAGTGAGCCCTTCTGATTTCGCTGGTGTGAGAAAGGTAGCTGGTCATTTACAAAACGACCTTTTAAAAGTTACCGGTAAAAAGCCTGAATTAAAAATTAGTGATAAATTTTCAGGTAAACATGTACTGATTATTGGCACTTTAGGAGAAAGCGCATTAATTCAGCAATTGGTAGACAATGGCAAATTAGATGCTACTTTATTAACCGGTAAATGGGAGAAATTCATTACTAGAACAATAATGAATCCTTTTGAAGGAGTGGAGAGTGCTTTGCTTATTGCTGGTAGCGACAAGCGTGGCACAATTTACGGCATCTATGATCTTTCAAGGCAAATAGGTATACATCCATGGCATTTTTGGGCTGATATTCCGGCACAAAAACATGATGAAATTTTTGTAAAGCCCGGCATCCATACTTTAGGTGAGCCCAAAGTGAAATATCGAGGAATCTTTATCAATGATGAAGCCCCTGCACTTACCGGTTGGGCTTATGAAAATTTTGGTGGATTTAATACACAATTTTATGAGCATGTTTTTGAATTAATCCTTAGAAATAAGGGTAACTACCTTTGGCCTGCCATGTGGGGCCGCATGTTTTACGTAGAGGATCCTAAAAATGCTGATTTAGCTGATGAATACGGCATAGTAATGGGTATTTCTCACCACGAGCCGCTGACCCGAGCCCATGCTGAGTGGGAAAAATTCGGGGATGGAGATTGGAATTATAATACCAACCCTGAAGAACTAGAAAAATTCTGGAGAAAAGGAATGGAGCGTATGGGAGATACTGAAACCATCGTTTCTATTGGAATGCGTGGAGATGGTGATGAGCCCATGACGGAAGGAACAGCAATTGAACTTTTAGAAGATATAGTAGCTAAGCAAAGAGAAATTATAGCTGAAACTACCGGTAAGCCTGCTGAAGAAACACCCCAAATGTGGGCTTTATACAAGGAAGTGCAGGAGTATTATGAAAAAGGTATGCGTGTGCCGGATGATGTAACTTTGCTTCTATGTGATGATAATTGGGGTAATATTCGAAAATTACCGGAATTAGATGCTCCTGAGCGATCAGGTGCCTATGGTATTTATTACCATTTTGATTATGTAGGTGGCCCAAGAAATTATAAGTGGATTAATACCAACCAAATTGAACGAACCTGGGAACAGATGGATTTAGCCTACAAGCATGGTGTGGACCGTGTTTGGATCGTAAACGTGGGTGATATTAAACCCATGGAATTACCTACACAGTTCTTTCTCGATTTCGCATGGAATCCCGAAGCTATAGAAGCTAAGGATTTGCCAGATTATTACATTGAATGGGCAAAAGATATTTTT
>JBBSPJ010000291.1:0-5780 GCA_038258905.1 Cytophagales bacterium | reverse complement strand
CGCAAATCACGCAAAAAATTCCCTCCTGAGCAAAGTGCTATGGGTATGGCTGCGGAAATGGGTGTAGAAATCCTGACAGAAGAGCAATATCGGGAATTTCAGCAACTAGAAGAGTTCGATACCAAAACTTCCAGCTGGCTAGCCACTCCTGAAAGCATTAGAGCATTAGGAGGCGCTATTTTTGGCGATTTCAGATACGGTAACGTTTTTATTTACCATAATGGGGCTGACTCTTATTATGGAGCCAGAGGATTTAGGGTTTTTTTGAAGGTTTAAATATTCCTATCAATTTCGTTTAATTAAGCTTACAATCCCTTATAATTCATTGAATAAGGCTTTATTGTTTTTTGGGTCTGGGTTTAGGCCTGTCTTTCCTGACTATTTATCTTGTTTTATAAACATTCTCACCAAATACCTCGAGGCTTTCATTAAATTTTCTTATAAAAACATTAGGATTGCCATATCTGAAAATTCTGCCAAAGCATAGGTTATATTTATTTTCCGTGCATGTTTTCTATTTTCACTCTCTTTGTGTTTAGTCCTTACTTCAATAGTAGCCTTAGCAGGCTTTCATCTGAAAGCATAAAAACAAATAAACTCCCCTCTTGAGAATGTATGTGTATTTATTAGTGCCTAAGGAAGGGTTTACGCCCTTTATTGGCACCTTGATCTCAATGTTCGAAAATATGACTTTTCAGGTGAAAGGTAATATCAGTAAGTTCAGCATAAAGGAGCTGGATCATCAATTTGACAAAGAAGCCAATCCAATTGGTGCTTTGATATTACACAATGTGTCAAGCGAGAAATTTATTCAGGTTGGAACCTTGGAAAATCGTCCTTTAAATGTAGGAGAAATGAAATTTTGGGGTCCTAAACCCAAACTTGCAGACCCTTCGAGTAAATTTATAAAAGGTCATGAAATAGCGTATTATTTAAACATTATGAACGAAGTGAGACAAAATAAAATGACTGCCCTAAAGCCAAAGGATGATGAATGGTTGCTTTCACCTGACTCTATGTTTTCTACTCCGCATAAACCCGTCAATAAATTTTACAGATTGTTTCATGCTTGCGAGCATATGTCCAATCATAATGGACAAATCAAGTTTTTGAAATCAAGGCTCCCAGGCTAATTACTTTGAATTCCTGAACAACAATCTATTTATTTCACTCTGGAGAGAAGAACACTGCTATTAAAAGTATTTATCTTAATTCTAATAAGTTGCTGCTACCTCAAAGAAAAAAATGGAGCTAAGCGGCATGCCTTGATAAATGATACCCACTGTTCGGACAATAAATCAGGGCTTTCGTCCTAGTTGGTTTTTTTAAAATTTGGAATATTATTTACTTAGGATAGTTTAAATATGATCGCGTTAAAATGAAGATGAAAAATAGGATACTTTTATGCTTTAATTTACTTTTTTTTATTGCAGCTTGTTCAAGCATTAAAACTGAGAGCATTATAATTGATATGGATGGCATACTCGAAAATTATGCCGAGGAATATTATGCGTTAAATCCGTTGGAAGCTACTAAAAATGGTATTAATACTTATAACGATCAATTGGCAATCTCAATCAGTGATGAGTACATAGAAAAATTGATTTCATTTAATAATAGGTATTTAGACACACTTAAAAGCATTCAATATGAAAGCCTTACAAAAAATGAAAAATTGAGTTTCCAGATATTGAAGAGCGAACTGGAAATTGAAACAGAAGGTTTAGCTAATAAATACCTGTGGATTACCCGGCCTGTTGACCAGTTTGCATGGAGCTTTCCTCAACAATTTGCAGTGCTGGCTTCCGGTGCCGCTTATGTGCCTTTCAATACTGAAATTGATTATCGAAATTTTATAAGCAGAATGAAAGCTTATATGAAATGGACTGATAAGACCATTGGGAATTTACAAGCTGGACTCGAGCTGAAAAATACACCTCCTAAAGCAGCCATGCAAAAGGTACCTGAACAATTAAGACCCCTATATGAAAAGGAAGGGCCAGAAAACATACTCTACCAGCCTTTGCAAAATTTGCCCGTAAACATGGATAGTGCCGCTAAGGCTAACCTCATTTCAGACTATTCCCGAGCTATTGAAAGATATCTCAAGCCAGCATATAAAAAATTGAATAACTATCTGGAGAATACCTACATTCCAAACGCCAGAGAAAGCACAGGTCTATTAGACAATAGCGGAGGAAGAAAAGAATATGACTTTTGGCTTAGAAAATTTACCACTACAGATATTAGCGCTGATTCCATCTTTAAGTTGGGACTAAGCGAAGTTGCCAGAATAAGGAAGGAGATAGATTCTTTACGAATCAGCACAGGTTTTGAGGGAGATTTGTCAAAATTCTTTCAGTACATCAGAACAAACTCCAAATTTTTTCCTTTTGATACAGAAGAAGAAGTACTTGATCGCTATAGAAGTTTTGAAGCAAGGATGGAGCCTCAATTAAAAAAGTTATTTAATAAGAGACCTGATGCAAGTTTTGAAGTACGCGCCACTGAAAAATTTAGAGAAGGGGGATCCAATGCACAATATAGTGTAGCCTCAAGAGACGGTAGGAGACCAGGAGTATTTTATGAAACGGTTCGGAATCCATCGGAATATAATGTGTTTCAAATGGAGGCGCTTTTTATGCATGAAGCCATTCCCGGGCATCATTATCAACTAGCATTGCAGCAGGAAGCTAAAATTCCCGAATTTCGTAAATCCTATTTTAATACAGCCTATGTGGAAGGCTGGGCTTTATATGCTGAAAGCCTGGGTAAAGAATTAGGAATGTATACCAATCCTTACCAATATATGGGCCGTCTTAATCTTGAGATGGAGCGCGCAGTGCGCTTAGTGGTAGATGCTGGCATGCATAGCAAAGGTTGGAGTAGAGAAAAAGCGATCGCTTATGTATTAGAAAATCAACCGGTTACTCTTTTTACAGCTGAACAACGCATAGAACGTTACATGGTAGTGCCAGGCCAAGCCACCAGCTACAAAATAGGAGAATTAAAGATCATCCAATTAAGAGAAAAATCAAGGAAAGCTTTGGGCAATCAGTTTGATATTAGGGAATTTCATGACGAGATTTTAAAAGATGGTGCCATGCCGCTCACTCTGTTGGAAGTAAAAATTGACTGGTGGCTTGCTCAAAGCTTAAATTAATAGAAATGAAAATAACCAAATGTACGAGCTTCTTGCTCTGCTGGAGTCTCATGATATGCTCTTGCAGCTTCAACAAAATGTATGTCTCGCCACAGAAAATACCAAGCCTCGCTAGTCAAACCGTACGATTGGACAGAGCAACAGGTGATACTGTAATCATTAACATCAGGGAAAGTTATCAACCAAGTTTTACTAGCATCCAAAATAAGCCACTTAACCTACCTTATACTGTAGAAAGTCTAATCTTTGAAAATGCCAACAAAACAGCCTTAAATGGATGGCTAATTAAGACAAAAGCTAAAGCCAATGGCCAAACCATTTTATTTTTTCATGGTAATGCGGGAAATATCTATAGCCATTACCAGCTGACATTACCTTTGGTTTCCAGGGGTTTTCAGGTATTTCTGTTTGACTACAGTGGATTCGGATTTTCTGAAGGTAAGGCAACTAGAGATAATATTTTGATAGATGGAGAAGCGGCCTTTCAGTTTGTCCATAAACATTTTTGTAACAATCAGGGCAAACTAATCCTGTACGGTCAATCATTGGGAGGCCATCTAGCTGCTGTGATTGCTCAAAAGCATGAAGATCAGATTGATGCTTTAATAATGGAAGGTGCTTTTTCTTCTCACAAAGACATTGCTGCCAATAGAGTATGGCTATTAGGTCGAATCTTTGTAAAAGAAAAATATAGTGCACTAAAGTCCCTAAAGAATTTTCATAAACCGCTATTAGTCATTCACAGCACTGTAGATAATATTATCCCTTTCAAATTAGGCCGAAAACTTTTTGAGGCAGCAAACGAACCTAAAACCTTTTATGAAATTGATAAACCACATATGATGGGCCCTTTGTACTATGCTGACAATATTGTGGCTAAAATAAATGAAATGCTTGTATCATCAGAACCATAAAGTACTATCTGCTTGAATTTCAGCAAATAAAACGAAAATAATATGAAGATATTCAGTATATTTAATCAACAAAAGAACTCTCTAATGAAAAATCTCCTTTTAACCCTCCTGGTATCCATGTCTCTGACAGCTTGCAATCAGACCACAAAAGCTATTGAAGAAAATAATCTCGCACTTGGTGATATAGGTTATGCCTTCCAATTGTCTGAAGGAGCACAAGAATCATTCGATAAAGGCTTTCTGCTATTACATAGTTTTGAATACGATGATGCAAGAGAAGAATTTAGGGTAGCTCAGCAGGCGGATTCCAGTGAAGTAATGGCCTATTGGGGATTAGCTATGTCATATTACAAGGCACTTTGGGGTCTGCAAGACCTTGAAGAAGGAAGAAAAGTAATGGCTGAATTTGGAGAAAGTACTGATCAAAGACTTGCCAAAATTGAAGATCCCATAGAGAAAGCTTTCTGGCAGGGAGTTGAAATACTTTATGGTGAAGGAGAACTGAAGGAACGTAATCAAAAATATGTAGACCATATGGAGGCCGTTTACAAGCAAAATCCAGAAAATCAGGAAGTAGCTGCATTTCTTTCATTAGGCTTAATGTGGATTGACTACAGTGATAAAGACAATCTAAAAAGATCATCAGACATTGCTGCCAGTATCATAGCAGTTAATCCAACTCACCCAGGTGCACTTCATTATATGATCCATGCTAATGACCATCCGGAAAATGCTAAAAAAGTCTTAGAAGTGGCTCACGAATATGCTAAAGTAGCCCCTTCTGCGGCTCATGCCTTGCATATGCCTTCGCATATTTATGTAGCGCTAGGCTTGTGGAATGAATCTGTGGCTTCGAATGAGCATTCATACCAAGCTAGTATAGATAGAATTGAAAGAAAGGCCTTAGATGGTACTAAGAGAGGCTACCATTCTATGGCCTGGTTGCATTACAGCTATTTACAGCAAGGCCAAATAGAAAAGGCTACTGTTTTACTTCAGGAAATGATGAGCTATTATGAAGATTCCACCTACTCCGATTCTTATTTAATTAATATGCAAAACCAACAACTGATAGAAGCTGGTGCATGGCCTGAAGGCATGTCATTTATTGATGTGGACTACAGTAATTTAGGTTTAAGTGATAAGTCAGGAATGCATTTCTTCAAAAGTACACTAGCCTTTGAAAAAGGAGATAAAACAGGAATCATTGAAAATATTAATGCTTTAGGCGCACATGCTGAGGCTGGTAAGTTACTAATTAAAGAGGATGGTGTTGCCTTATGCAGTGCAGGCACTACTCGTTACGCACCTACTAAATCGGGCCTAATGCGCACAGAGGTAGTCATTCTACAGATGCAAGCCATGTTAGCCATGCTTAGTGAAAATAAGGAGGCTGCAGAACAACATATGAAGGCTGCTACTGTATTAGAAACGGAATGTGGTTATGATTCAGGTCCTCCCTTTATCGCTTACCCTTCTTATGAGCAGTATGGTGATTGGCTTTTAGCACAAAACAGACCTGAGGAAGCATTAGCTCAATTTAACATGTGTTTGGAAGGTAGAACAAATCGAGCTAAATCACTAAAAGGAAAATTGATTGCGCTTAAAAGTTTGGGTAAAGAGGAGGAAGCGCTTAAGGTTCAGAATATTTTAGACCAATTTTATAATCACCAAAATGAATTAGCCTTATTGTAAAAATATTG
>JBBSPJ010000290.1:0-5807 GCA_038258905.1 Cytophagales bacterium | reverse complement strand
GGCCATTACTAGGAGATTACTATTTATAATCAAAGCTGTATATATAAACGACTCACGAACATTTATATAGAGATATAAATATATCCATAACAGATATACTTTGTGCTCACTCTCACCATTCCATTTATATCCATATATACAACATCCCATGGATCATATATAGATGTTTCTTTATATCTAAATATGCGCATCTAAAAATATAGTTCTGTCAGAACTCTGTATAAGAATATACACAAGCTATCCACTCAATTTATATTCATCAACCCTTCAATTATGTATGTAAGTTTTATTATATAAATGAATTTTTATATTCCTATATATGATCCAAATATATCTACCTATTGATATATGTAAATGAACTTATATTTCGATATATACAATTAGCGTATGTGTTATATTTTTATAAAAAAAATCTATTATAAATATTTTTGTTTTTAAATTATATATATCTACTTTAGTGTATCTTAAATGCTTGAAAAACAATAAAATGCACTGTTTAAAATTCTTTTTTACTTCAATTTACTACTTACTTTTATGAGTCTGTGATGAAGTGCAGGATGTGTGTTTGTTAAACAAATCCTTAACGGATTTTTTCATCAAATACCTTCCTTGCCTCTTCTTTCTTGTGGCAAGAAGAGGAGTGAAAAGGGCTCGCAACTCGCACTTTTATAGATGTAATAAAAGACAGTAAAAAGTAACAAAATGTAATAAAACCTAACAAAAAATGACATTATCAATCAAAAAAAATGAAGCTATGAAATTTGTGGGAGTTCGACTCCTCCAAAATGAAGATGAAGCACTTCAAAAGATTTCGTCTCAGTTGGGAATCACTAAAAGTGAATTGATTAGAAAAAAGCTCAGGGATAGCAGCTGCAAGATTGTGGATACTACCACTGTTTTTGATAATGTCAATAAAATTATGACTGCTCAATATAAGGTTCATACCAATATCAACCAGGTGGCAAAGCATCTTAACGGAAGACCTGAAAAGCTGAGCGATATAACGATAATTGAATTTAATACGCTTCTAAATCTGCATCTGGAACAGAGGGAACTGCTATATAAGCAAATGCGAAAGATTTATAAATTATTGAAATGAAAGTAAACGTCAAAATACTCGGCTCTACCAGTAGCTTCAACGCAATAAGCTACAGCACCAACAAGATGGAATCTTATAAAGGGGAACTCATGCAAACCAATAATTTAGGTCATTTGAATGATAGAGAAATGATCAAACCATCAGAAATGAAATCTTATTTCCAAATATATTCTAGTAGAAACACACTTGTGAAGGATAAACAATTTCATGCAGTCATGTCATGCAAAGGAAGAGAATATGATAAAAAGGAACTCACTGAATACGCCAATTTATGGCTCGATAAAATGGGCTATGGAAATAACCCATCCATTATAGTTTTTCATAATGATACGGATAATAACCATGTACATATTGTCTCTTCCCGAATCCAACCTAACGGTAAAAAGGTCAATGATAGTTGGGAGAAGCTTAATGCCCTGAATCACATTCAAACGATCATAAAATATGATATGAAAGAACAGGTCAAAAATTCAACAGAGAGGCTAGGCAGCTATAAGTACTCAACCATAGCACAGGCTAAATTATTACTAGAGCTAGATGGATTTAGCCTAGAAGATACAAATGAACATATCTTGCTTCATAATCAAGGAAGAAAGCAAGGTCAGGTAGCTCTAAAGTTAATCAAAGAACAAATAAGCAATCATCTTCCAGACTCTAAAAGGGTAAGCCAGTTGAAACAGATTTTTTCAAAGTATTCGGAGACCTATCAAACATTGCCTAAAGCAAAGTATGATAATAATATTTCAGTCATTAAGAAATTAACCGGATATGAAAGCGAATTCTCCAAATTCATGCTGTCGAAATTTGGTGTTGAATTGGTATTCCATGCGTCTGAATCACGGGATCCATATGGATATACAATTATAGATCATTCTCAAAAATCAATCTATAAAGGTAGTGAGATCATGAAGCTATCCTTGTTTTATAAGCAGCAGCACGAAGGCCAAGCTTTTAGAACAACTTTCAGTCCTGAAGAGCAAAAACAGATACGACTCGAACTCCTATCTTCTTTACAAGAATTCGACTCTGTAGCAAAAGGCTTAAAATATTATTCCATTACAATACATGAGGATAATAAAGTTTTTAAAGGAGGAAAGGAATCAGATTTACAAAGTATTCTAAGCAGATCGGAAATAAATCAACTGCTCTCCGAGGAAATTAGAGAGAATACTCTTGAACCGGCACAGGTTGAAAAGCAACAAACCGAAGGGTCTGGTCTCGCAGAGTTTCTAAGTCATTTCAAAATTGATATTGGAAATGATGTAGATGATGAGAAAATCAATGGGAAGAACAGAAGAAAAAAAAGAATTGGAAACCGTAAAAACACAAGATAAATGATAATAGCATTTGCAAACCAAAAAGGTGGAGTAGGTAAAACCACACTAGCAATCATATTTGCCAATTACCTTACAATGATTATGAAGGAAAATATTTTCGTTTCTGATATGGATTATCAAAGGTCCATATTAGCCAAATTCACTTCAACTGCAGATACCACTGATAACCAACCATACCCTGTGGAGGCAATGGAAATGGATGATTTTCATAAGCTACAGATCCGAAGTGATACAGATAAAAATCAAATTATTATTATTGACTTACCCGGAAAGTTAGATGATGACAGGTTGATTCCTATCCTTCAGCAAAGTGATTTAATAATTTGCCCATTTATCTATGACGAAATCACGGTCACCTCAACCTATGAGTTTGCCTTTGTAATCAAGCAACTAAATACTAAGGCACAAATAGCCATGGTTCCTAACAAAATTAAAGGAATTGTAAAGTATGGAACACTGGAATCGGTAAATGCAGCACTCGCAGAGTTTGGGGAAGTGTTACCGCCAATAAGCGATAGAATAGCCTTTACTAGGCTTACCACTGCTGCAATGCCCCATGAACTAATAGGTGTGGTAGAGCCAACTTTCAAGCACATATATCAAAAATTTATTATAGATAACTAAGCTGATGGAAAATGCTTCATATTTAAAAAGCTTAATGAAAAAGGCAAGAGGGCAGGAGCCCAACCAAATTGCTATTGCTGTTGAGGATAAGCAAGAAGCTAAGCAACAGGAATTTGATATTGCCACAAATAACAAGAAAGCCGAATCCAGTAAGAGCATCAATAAGGAGAATAAAATGAAGGTATCCGTCATGGAAACACCACAAGGAGCTGATGATTTGGATTCCAAAAAATATAATTCTAAAAAAAGCAGAAAAGCATCTGATACGAATATCAGTAAATTATTTAATGAGCTAAAAGACAAAACGATTGAAGGGGAGAAGAAGAGACTGATTCGATTTGAAGACAAGAGTGAGAATGTCCTTAAACTATTACAGATATTTTATTCTGTAGATGTCACAGTTTTGGTCAACTACATTGTAAATGATTACTTTCTCCAACACCCTGAATTAATTGCAGAAATCAAACGATCCATTAAAAGTATAGACCTATGAGCTGGACCAATTTTATCATTTACCTAGTAATAGCATACACTATTTATTATGCTGCTATCATCTTAATAGATATGCTAAAACCTAATTGGAAATTAGCTTCAATGGATCAAGGCGCTGAAGAGCTACAGTTCTCTGAGCTAGAAGAAACAACAGTTGTTGAGCCTGTCCCAATTCACAATTCAACTTCTGAAAGAAAGATTAAACGAAATAAAGGCGAGACTGAAAAGATGGAAGTTTCAGAGGAGAAAATACAAGATTCTTTTGAATTTACTCAATACTATCAGGCCAAAGCAGATGGTGGAGCACAAAATCTCAATGATTTGGTGCAGTTGGCTCAAGCCAATAGCATTGAAATGAAGAGAAAATTAATCATGTAGCAATGCACCTTTTTTATAGAAGCACTTTAATGACGCTATATTTTATAGTAATGATGAGTTTTAGTTTGTTGGCACAACCCGGCTTAACTGAAATAAATCAAGCAACAACAGAAATGGGATTTATGGCAGATGCGATGCTCAAACTGTCATTGGTACTAGGTGCCTTATTTGGAATAGTTGGGGGCTTGCGGGTCTACAATAATTGGCAAATGGGGAAGCATAGAATTGATCTACAAGTCATAGGATGGTTTTCTTCATGCTTGTTTTTGCTTGTTGCGAATCTATTCATTAAAGCCCTATTCCTTTAGAATGAATATTTAACGATGAATACTTAAATCAATTTATAACTATCAAACCTTAAAATTATGTTAAAAAATCAAATGCAAAAAGTAACAGCCTTAGCCTTTGTGCTTATGGCAAGCATGGCCAAAGTGTTTTCACAAGGAACTGTGGGGATCACTGCAGCTGAGGCTGAATTAACTACCTATGTGGATCCGGTTGCTAACCTGTGCCTTATCATAGGAGCAGTAGTAGGTATAATCGGTGGTGTGAGAGTTTATATCAAATGGAACTCCGGTGATCAAGACATTAACAAAGAAGTAATGGGATGGGGTGGCTCATGTCTCTTCCTGGTATTAGTGAGTGTAGTGATCAAAGCATTCTTCGGACTATAATGGCCAGAGAATTTATGATTTATAAGGGGCTTCAAAAACCCCTTATATATCGTGGATTTCAGGGGAAATTCATTGCCTGGGGAGTTGCCTGCTTAGTGCTGGGCTTAGTGGTTGGTGGTGTAGTGGGAGCCTTGGTCAATATAATGCTTGGGTCGGTAATGATGCTCGGTGTCATTGTAGGGGGGCTTTTTTATACCAGTACCCAGCAGAAAAAAGGCCTACATAATAAAAGTAATCAGAAAGGAATTTTCAGTATCAAATGCGATTTGAAAGGAGATACACACAATGGGAAAGACAAAAAAGAACGAATTTAAAATGCCTTATATCGGTATAGACCGATTAGACGGAACTGACATTCTTTACAATTTAAAGGGTGATTTTGGTGTGCTTATTAAACTACATAACCCGGTGTTGCAATACTCTGCAGATCCGGAAGCTTATAATAATTTCCATTCACTCTATATCAATATCATTAAAATTTTAGGTGAAGGTTATGTGATCCAAAAGCAGGATGTTTTTTCAAAGCAAGCTTTTCATTCAAAGGAATCAACAGAATATCTGCAGGTCAAATATGACGAGCATTTTGAGGGAAGAATTCACACTTACCTATACACCACACTTGTCATCACCAAAAAAGCCAAAGCAGGAAAATATACTTACAGTGAAAAAATAACGAAAGCATTTTCTCAAACAGTAGATAAAATTACTGATCTGTTAGATAAAGCAAATATTGAGGCTCGTGTTCTTCCCAAAAAAGAAATTGACTCCTATGTCAGAAAGGTACTTTCAATGGACTTTGCCAGCCTGAACATAGCCTTGAATAATCTATTAGCTACGGATACGCAGGTGGAAATGGGAGACAAAGCTGTTCGCTCCATTAGCTTAATAAATACTGATACTATAGATCTTCCAGAGAAAGTAAGCAATTACATGGAACGGAAAGATAAAGAAGCATTGAAAGGCTTTCCGGTGGATAATATGGCCTTTTTATTAGCGATAGATAAATATCACACAATTGTCTATAATCAGGTGATAGACATTATTCCCCAAAACATTACCCAAAGAAAGCTAGAATTAAAAAGGAAGAGACATTCAGGCATACCGGATCCGGCCAATACGATGTGTGTAGAAGATATTGACAGGCTGTTGGAGGATATCAATCGCAATAATCAATTGCTAGTTAACACCCACTATAATATTGCT
>JBBSPJ010000289.1:0-5870 GCA_038258905.1 Cytophagales bacterium | reverse complement strand
GATTTAATGGAAGCTGCCACAGTTTTAGGTGCCTGTGGAATTGCCTATGTGCTAAGATTTATGCGTGCCATGATACAGGGTGGAATACAAATAGGTTTTGATGCGAAAACTGCAAGCGCCATAGTAAATCAAACTGTGAAAGGAGCAGCAGAGATGATGATCCAACAACCGATTCATCCGGAAGAAGCCATTGATAAAGTTACCACCCCAAAAGGTTGTACAATAGTGGGTTTAAATGAGATGGAGCATCATGGATTTAGTGCCGCCATGGTAAGAGGGATTATAGCTTCTTATGATAAGATTAGTAAGTAAAATTACAGATATTAATAGTGAAATTCTAAAATCAATTATCCTTCAAAAATAAAGGTAATAGAAATAAATCTGTTACCAAGGCAGAAAACATGGCAAGAGATAAGAATAAACCCAGGTAAAAAGTAGTCGCGAAAGCTGAAAATGTAAATAGTATAAAGCCTGATATAATTAATAAAGAAGTGATACAAATAGATAAACCGGCAAACCGAAAGGTTTTAACCAGTCGCCATGGATAGCTAATAGCCCTGGTTTTTTTATAAGCCCCTAAAAAATGAATGGTATCGTCCACTGCAATCCCAAATGCCACAACAAAAATAATAGAGGTGGTTAATTTCAAGGGCGCATCCATGTAGCCCATCACTCCTGCCGTTATCAATAAAGGAATGAAATTGGGTAATAAACTTATGAGAAGCATTTTAAGGGATTTAAAATAAACTGCTAATACAATTGATATCAATCCTGTAGCTAAAAGTAAACCAAAGATGAGGTTCATAGAAATAGTTTCATTGCTTTTATCTATTAAATAAGTAGTTCCTGTGATACGATGCTGCAAAATGTTTGTGTCTATATTTTTAGTCATAAATACCTCTAAGGCATCATTTTTTTCTCTGGTGATAAGCGATCCCCATTCGGGTATAAAAGCAGCAAAACGGGCATAGGTTTCAATAGAATCCGTAATATTACTCAATGCCATTTTACCCTCAATTCTTTCTACATTCTTAAGTGCGGAGTGGAATTGAGACTTTGAAGGGAATTGAAAGTATTGATTGGAGCCTCCTTTTTCTATCTGGTGACCATATTTAAGAATTTCTACTGGTGAAAACATACGTTCAATACCAAATTCACTGTACAGATAATCATTGATTTTATTCGCCTCTGTTAAAAACTCGTAATTCCATATAGTTACAGTTGTATCGGTAGGCCAAATAGCCATCTCCCATGGTTTAGAACCCCCGAAATTTTGATCAACAAATTCAAAATCCTGCTTAACCTGAGAATTTTCAGGCAGGTCTTTCAGTAAATAGGCATCTGTTTTAAGTTGTAATGCCCCAAACACACTAATCACCAGAATTATAGCTGAAATGATGAAAATGAGCTTTCTTTTTCTGAGTACAAAGGAAGTGAATTCTTTATAAGGCAAATTTAAAACTTTCACTTTATTGCTATCTGATAATAGTAAAGGGCCAAAGATAAATGTGATAAAAAACGCTATTATAACTCCTGTACCTGCAAAAACACCAAGCTCCTGCACAGGCCGATTGGGTATAGATAGCAAGCTGAAAAACCCTATTGCTGTAGTAATGGATGTTAACACTGTAGGTGCAAAAACCTTTACTATTGCACCTTGTATTCTATCAGCATAATTTCCAGATTTATTTTGCCGATAGGCATTTAGCAAATGAATACCATCGGATGTGGCTACAAAAAGGATTATAGGAGGAATTAATACACTTAAAATACTTAATTCCACACCTAATAGAGCCATTATCCCTAAAAGATAAATCATTGCACTTACACTTATTAAATAAGGCAGTAACATGCTTCGGAAAGATCTATAAATAAGCAATAATAATGCTGCAGTTACTAATAAAGCAAGTGATAAAAATAGCGAAAAATCGTTTTTAATATTCTCAATAAAGGCATTTTGAGCAATTAATTTACCAACTAGTCTATAATTATGAAAATCATTAGCTTCCAAGCCCATTTTTAATTGCTGTAGAAACTCCTTCTCTTTTTGAGGTGACTTAAAATGTTCATGCACAATTTGAACAAGCACTGATTGGGCATTATCTGCAAAAAATGATTGATAAATTGGGTGAGAATATATTCTAATACTGTCAGAAGCTAAGCGCTCTGGTGACTTGGTATGTAATAAAGGAATGCCTGTAATTCCTAAAGGTGATTTAATTAAATGTGGAATATCCGTGGGGGAGATAAGTGATTTCACCCCACTTAGCTTTTTATTATTCTGAGACCAATTTGATAGTTTTTGTAAAAACAATGTATCAAACACTATCGATTGAGACTCTACAATCACTAGCAGATAATCATTATCATAACCAAAAACCTCTAAATGACTTTCATAGAATTGCCTATCAGGATTATCTTCTCCAAAAAGCTTTTCAAATTCAAAGCTGATTTTCAAATGAGTTAAATGATAGCCAAAAAATACCAGGCTCAATAACCAGAAAATTAGTAATATTCTTCTGAATCTTATATTATCATAGTTTGTAAAAAATGAAAGGAATTTTCTTTTCAACGCTGATTAAAAATTAAAGGATAACTAAGTTCAAAATTAACATATCTTATATGGCTTTTAAAACTGTAGCCTATAAACGTAAATTCTCAACTAATAAGATTTAAGGATGAAGATTAAATATCAATTTAACAATTAAAAAGCATTTAGTTATACCTGCCTGTTAGCAACAGTATGTACTGCTAAAATTCTTTTAGCTTCTTCTTTCACTATAGGGTCTTTTTTCATTTCCCAAATTTCTTTTCTAGCCTTTCTTCCGGCAGCTTCCAGATCAAGAATAGGCTGAGGATAATTCACCCCTAATTCAAAATTTATGCTTTTTTGTTCCAAATAAGTAAGCTCCCACGGCTGATGGATAAATGCCACAGGAATATTAGCTAATTCGGGCACCCATTTCTTAATAAAAACGCCCTCAGGATCGTGATCCTTGGATTGTTTAACAGGATTATAAATTCTTATGGTATTTATACCTGTTACACCTGCTTGCATTTGGAATTGCGGATAGTGAATACCAGGCTCAAAATCTAAAAATTGCCTACCTAAATGAAGTGCACCCGCTTTCCAGGGTTGCCACATATGGTGCGTAAGAAAAGAAACCAGCATAGCCCTCATTCTAAAATTAAGGTATCCGGTTTCTGTCACACAGCGCATACATGCATCTATGAGTGGAAAACCCGTTTGCCCGGTTTCCCATGCTTTGTATAGCTTTACATCCTGTTCTTGCCTTATAGCATTGTATCCTCTATTAATATTTTCAAATTCATAACGCTCCTCCATCTCAAATTTTTGCATAAAATGGCAATGCCAACGCAATCGAGATCCGAAATTATTAAGAGCACTCTTAAGTCCCTCTTTTTTAGCTTGCAAAGAAGCTTGATATACCTGTCGGATACTTAAATTTCCATAAGCCAAATAAGCCGACAACCTGCTACATGATTTACGTGCCTCAAGGGGCTTACTGATGTTTTTATTGTACTGAAAATGACGCTCTCCTAAAAAGGATTGCAAGTATTTATTGGCTAAAACAAATCCTCCTTGTTGTATTTGATGCTCCTTTTCATTAAAAATAAACATATTTTCAAACTTAAAGAAGAGATTTTCAGGTATTGATAGCTGTGATTTTGATAAAGAATTTAATTGTTTATAATCAATATTTTTGATGGACTTTCCCATAAAACCATACCAAGCCTTAGACCAGTCTTCTCTATTCTTCCTACCCCTCTGTACACCACACTGAGGAAACTCTTCCCAAAGAATGTCTTGGCTTGTACAGAAAGAAGCGACAGCTTTATCACGGTCATAAGTGATTTTCAGTCCGGTTTCTTCATGAGAATAGATGTTTTTTACTTCATACTGAGAAGTAATCAATTCAAGAAAATCGGTCACTTCACTATGCACTTGAATAATTTGATGACCAAACTGCATCAATTCTTGCTCTAACACTGAAAGTGATTCTGCTACAAACTGCCAATGCCTTTGGCTGTAATCTTCGGCATTTAACAATGAAGGTTCCCAACAGTAAAATATAAGTGTAGGCAGTCCAGTTTCGGCTGCTTTTTGTAAGGCAATATGATCTGTTAACCGTAGATCACGTTTCAACCAAACAAGTTGTATGGGATGCTTCATAGGTTGCAAACCATACAAATTGAAAGTTGTTTGATTATTGTATTCTTATTGAGCATAAAAAAACCTGCTTATTATCAACAAGCAGGTTTTAATACTATTTGAATGGTTTATTTTTTCAAAAACTGGCGTAAAACATACTGAAGAATACCTTTGTTTTTGTAGTATTCCACTTCAATCTGGGAATCTATCCTAGCAAGCACTTCAAACTCTATTTCTTTACCCTCTTTAGTTTTAGCTACTACAGGTAAAATCTTAGAGGGACTTAATCCATCTTTAATTTCAGTAATGGTAAACTTTTCAGAACCATCAAGCTCCAGACTTTCAGCAGTATCACCATTGGTATACTGCAGAGGTAAAACACCCATTCCCACCAAATTACTCCGGTGGATTCGCTCATAGCTTTCTGCTATTACGGCTTTAATACCTAACAAAAAGGTTCCTTTTGCTGCCCAATCTCTTGAAGAACCACTACCGTATTCTTTTCCTCCTAAAACAATTAGAGGAGTATTATTCTTCTTGTATTTTTGAGCAGCATCATATACTGTCATTTCTTTGTCACTAGGAATATGAGTGGTGAAACCTCCTTCTTGCTTGGCCAGTTGATTTTTAATCCGCACATTAGCGAAAGTACCACGGGTCATCACCTCATCATTACCTCTTCTGGAACCATAGGAATTAAAATCTTTTTTATCAACTCCTCTACCTTTTAAATATTCACCAGCTGCACTATCTTCAGCAAATGCTCCAGCAGGAGAAATATGGTCTGTGGTAATGGAATCACCTAATTTTAATAATACGTGCGCTTCGTTAATATCCTGAAAATCTTCAGCCTCTTCGCTAATATCTTTAAAAAATGGAGCCTCTTTGATGTAGGTAGATTTATCATCCCATTCATAATCTTCTGATTCAGGAGCTTTCATTTCTCTCCATTGCTCGTTGCCATCAAAAATTTCTCCATAATTCTTTTTGTATGAATCGGGAGAAAGCACTTTCCGCATCACATCGAAAATTTCTTCCTGAGTAGGCCATAAATCCTTTAGATAAACCGGTTCTCCATTTGCGTCATGGCTAAGCGGATCATTATTTAAATCAATATCTACTCTGCCAGCTATGGCGTAGGCAACTACTAGCATTGGCGACATGAGGAAATTCATTTTTACAGCTGGATGAACTCTGGCCTCAAAATTTCTATTCCCGGAAAGGACAGAAGAAACCACTAAATCATTTTCATCCACCGCTTTAGCAATATGCGGAGGTAACGGACCGGAATTACCTATACAAGAGGTACATCCATACCCTACAACATGAAATTTAAGTGCTTCTAAGTCATCTAATAAGCCTGCGGCTTTCAGATAGTCAGTTACTACTTTAGATCCAGGAGCCAAACTGGTTTTAACCCAAGGCTTTACATCTACTCCTCGTTGGATTGCTTTTTGAGCTACTAACCCAGCACCTAACATCACGCTAGGGTTGGATGTGTTAGTACAACTGGTAATAGCTGCAATTACAATGGAGCCATCACTCAAGCTAAACTCGCTATCATTTTTTCTGATTTTAACAGTTTTCAACCCCTTATGCTCACTTTCTTCAATTGCTACATCATCATCAACCTCTTTAGACTGCTGAGTAGGTTGAGATCCCCCATCAGCATACCATCGGCTGACAGGCCTTTCAT
>JBBSPJ010000288.1:0-5888 GCA_038258905.1 Cytophagales bacterium | reverse complement strand
TTATGTCTTTTGGCGTAATCTTGCACTTTTTCGGGATTTCTTCGCATTACTGCTGATAATTCAAAACCCTCGGTTTTTTGGTAGGCTGGCCCACTTTTTACTTCTGTTACATCCCCGCAACCAATAATACCCCAGCGGATAATATTAGATTTTTTTGATTGATTATCCATTTTATATTGTTTAAATATCGAATGTAAGAGTTACCACTCCCATAGGCAACAATGCTATTGAATATTATCAATTATCTTGCTTAATCCACCATAAAATGATAAAGGTGCAAACAATAGCATAATATTATAGTTTATATCTATAAGTATATTTAAAATATAAATTATGATTATATATTTTATTAACTTAAATTGAAGTTTAAATAAAAAAATAAACGAAATGGAGAATTATAAATCATCAGATTCATCCGGAGACGGAAAAGTTTGGGATGTGAATGAATCGGAAGCAAAATGTCCGTTCCTTGGCGCCCCGGTAAAGCAAACAGCAGGTGGAGGTCCACGAAATAGAGATTGGTGGCCCAATGCACTAAAACTGAATATTTTACGCCAGCATTCTAACTTATCAAACCCTATGGGCGAAAGTTTTAATTATGCTGAGGGGTTTAAATCATTGGATCTGTCTGCATTAAAGAAAGATATATATGAGTTAATGTCTGACTCTCAAGATTGGTGGCCGGCAGATTATGGTCATTATGGTCCATTCTTTATAAGAATGGCATGGCACTCTGCAGGTACTTACCGTGTACAAGATGGTAGAGGCGGAGCTGGTGGAGGTTCTCAAAGATTTGCACCTTTAAACAGTTGGCCGGATAACGCTAATTTAGATAAAGCCAGATTGCTATTATGGCCAATAAAGCAGAAATACGGAAAGAAAATCTCTTGGGCCGATTTAATGGTGCTCGCAGGTAACTGTGCATTGGAATCAATGGATTTTAAAACCTTTGGTTTTGCAGGTGGACGAGAAGACGTTTGGGAACCAGAAGAGGATGTGTACTGGGGTTCAGAAACCGAATGGATGGGCGATGAAGAAAGATACAGTGGAAAGCGTGAATTAGAAAATCCTTTGGGAGCTTCTCATATGGGACTTATCTACGTAAACCCGGAAGGACCCAAAGGTATTCCTGATCCTGTAGCGGCTGCTCACGATATCAGAGAAACATTTGGTCGTATGGCTATGAATGATGAAGAAACTGTAGCACTTATTGCGGGCGGTCATACTTTTGGTAAAACACACGGTGCCGCTGATCCGGAAAAATATGTAGGTGCTGAACCGGCAGGTGCAAGCATTGAAGAGCAGAATATGGGTTGGAAAAACTCTTACAACACGGGGAAAGGCGCTGATACTATTACTAGTGGTTTAGAAGGTGCCTGGACAACCACTCCGGCAAAATGGAGCCATGATTATTTCAAACACTTATTTGAGTTCGACTGGGAGTTAACGAAAAGCCCGGCAGGTGCACACCAATGGAAGCCAAAAAATGATGGTGGAGCAGGTACTGTTCCTGATGCGCATGATCCATCAAAAACACATGCGCCATTTATGTTAACGACTGATATATCTATGAAAGCAGATCCTGCTTATGAGAAGGTATCCAGAAAATTTTATGAGAATCCAGAATATTTTGCAGATGTTTTTGCTCGTGCATGGTTTAAATTAACACACCGCGATATGGGTCCGAAAGATCGTTATTTAGGTCCGGAGGTGCCAAAAGAAGATTTGTTATGGCAAGATCCAATTCCATCAGTTACTCATGAATTGATAAATGATAATGACATTGCTACCTTAAAAAGTAAAATATTAGGATCAGGTTTGTCAGTATCGGAATTAGTTTCCACTGCATGGGCTTCAGCTTCTACTTTCCGTGGTTCTGATAAACGTGGAGGTGCGAATGGTGCCCGCGTAAGATTAGCTCCTCAAAGGGACTGGGAAGCGAATAACCCTGCTCAGTTAGGAAAAGTGTTGGATAGATTGGAAGGTATTCAAAATGATTTTAATAAATCGCAATCAGGTGATAAGCAAATATCAATTGCCGACTTAATTGTATTGGCAGGCTGTGCAGGTGTTGAAAAAGCTGCTAAAAATGCAGGGCATGATGTAAAAGTGCCATTTACCCCTGGCAGGGCAGATGCCTCACAAGAATTGACCGATGTAGATTCTTTTGAGCCAATGGAGCCTTGGGCTGATGGATTTAGAAATTATTTTAACTCTAAACATAAAGCTACAGCAGAAGAATTATTGGTAGATAAAGCGCAATTAATGACTTTATCAGCTCCGGAAATGACTGCCTTAGTGGGTGGTATGAGAGCGCTTAACACTAATTTTGATAATTCAAAACATGGTGTTTTTACTGATAAACCGGAGTCATTAACTAACGATTTCTTCGTTAATTTACTTGATTTCAATACCACCTGGAAAGCTACTGACGATACGGATAAAGTGTTTGAAGGTAGAAACCGTAAAACAGGTGAAGTGAAGTGGACGGGTACCCGCGTTGACTTAATTTTCGGTTCTAATTCAGAGCTTCGTGCGATTGCTGAAGTATATGGATGCGAAGATGGTAAAGAGAAGTTTGTAAAAGACTTTGTGGCTGTGTGGGATAAAGTAATGAACTTAGATCGTTTCGATTTGGTTAAATGAACTAAGCAATTAAATTTAAAATAATATAAAAGGTGGTTCGATATTGAGCCACCTTTTTTTTTTTATTAAAATTTTTTCTACGGAGAATTATGTAATAGGATTTATTCTACGAATTATTATTTTTACCAAAATTTATGGCTTCATTAAAGAATATTTGCTACTATTTGCCTGTTCTCATCAAAATGATTCCCTAGATAATTAAATAATTTATACAAAAAAGCTCTTACATACATATCACGCTTACTCTCAGAAACAATGCTAAAGAAATTAATTATACCTATTGCGCTATTATTTATTTTTCAAAATAGTGCTTTTACCCAAACCACTACTATTGATCAATTAGATCAAACTTTTATTAACTGGTACAATAAAGATTTATCTACCGATGCCATTATGGGTACTAGCGTAGAAAAAGTGTATAGCGAGATATTAAAAGACAGCAAAAAAGCAAGAAAGAAAGTAATAGTAGCTGTAATAGATAGCGGGGTAGATATTGACCATGAAGATTTACAAGGCAAAATTTGGGTTAATCAAGCTGAGATTCCGGGTAATGGAATAGATGATGATGGAAATGGGTATATAGATGATATTCACGGATGGAACTTTTTAGGTAACGCCAAAGGTGAAAACATTCAGCATGAAAATGTAGAATATACGAGAATAATCAGAGATAGTATTTCTAATAAAACCTCCTACAATAGAGCTTTGAAAATGTATGAAAATGAGTTGGAGAAAAGAGGTGAAGAAATTGAAAGCATTCTTAATTTTCAGAATTACATTTTCCAGGTAAAAACTTTCCTTTATCAAGAAACAGGAATAGCTATAGAGAGCTTAGAAGATTTGGATAAAATAGAAAGCACCGAACCTATGGTTATAGAAGGGAGAAAATTCCTGGCAGATCGTTATAAAAAAGGATTCACCGAAGAAGGTTTAATAGAATATGTTCAACATATAAATGATTATTTGGACTATCACCTTAATAAAGATTTTAATCCAAGAAGTATTATTGGAGACAATCCTTTTGATTTAAATGATAGGAATTATGGAAATGCTGATGTAACCGGTCCGGATTCACAGCATGGTACTGGTGTTGCAGCATTAATTGCTGCCAATAGAAATGAAGGTATAGGAGTGGATGGAATTGCCAGCTTCGTTGAAATAATGGCCATAAGATCTACACCTAATGGTGATGAAAGAGATAAGGATGTTGCTTTAGCCATTATGTATGCAGTAGATAATGGTGCTGATATCATTAATATGAGTTTTGGTAAAAACTTTTCTCCTCAAAAGGAATTTGTAGATGAAGCAGTGAAATATGCAGAAGAAAAAGGAGTGCTTTTGATCCATGCTGCGGGTAATGATGGTGCAAACATTGATCTTACTGAAAACTACCCCACTGCTTATTATCTGAATGATGAAAATGCAACTAACTGGATAGAAGTAGGAGCTTCAGCAATTACCCTTGATAAAGAGCTAGCAGCTTCTTTTTCCAATTATGGTAAGAATAAGGTAGATATTTTTGCTCCAGGTCACGATGTTATTTCAGCAGATACCTCCAATACTTACAGCATGATAAGTGGAACCAGCTTTGCAGCCCCGGTGGTAGCAGGTGTAGCTGCTTTATTACTCTCGCATTACCCTGATTTGAGTCCGCAGGAAATAAAAGAAATTTTAATGCTTACCTCTTATAAACCTAAAAAGCCAAGGAAAATTTACCTTCCGGGTGATAATGAAAAAAGAAAAAAAGTAAAATTCAAAGATTTATCCCAAAGTGGAGGTATAGTGAATGCTTATGAGGCTATGTTAGAAGCGGAAATAAGGGAACGTTTATCTATGAAAGATAACTAGTATTTCTGCTACACAAGGTTGGTTAGCGATAGGTTTCTATAAAAAGTCAGTGAAGTAAGTATAGTACAAATGGTCCATCTTATTTGTGCACAGACTAAATCAATATATTTTTCCTCAATATTGTCCTATAGATAAAATTTATAATCACTATAATTATTTTTTATACGAAAAAAAATTATGATTTGCTAACGATATTCAGTATCACTCGTAAAGAAGTGTGTATTTAAACTGATTATAAACAATGAAGTATCTCATTATATTTCTTTCTATTATTATGCTGGTTCCAGTTGGATCTCAGCTTAATGAAACTTTTGAAAAAAATGAAGTTGAAAGAATAGAATACTTAACTGAAAATAATAAATATACCAAACAAGAAAGCAAAAAAAAGCAAAACGAAGATAAAAAGAAAACCTCTTTAAGTGCATTAGAAATAAGTGATTTAAATGTCTATGCTTATGCTCCAGTTTTATTAAATCAAAGAATCTATTTATTACAAAAAAGCTTACTTATATGAAAATTTAAGATTGCCAGCTATCAGTTTTAATAGTTCAATTTTAAATTTTAATTTAATGAGTATTTTATTTCCCAAAATCGTGGATAAACTCTTGAGGATTGATCAACTCATCCGTATGAAAGCCACAGGTCAACCACATGAATTAGCAAAAAGATTAAGATTAGCACCAAGTACCATTTATCAATATATGGATATTATGAGGAACGTACTAAATGCTCCTATCAAATATTGTAATCATAGAAGATCCTACATTTACGAAGAAGAAGGTAATCTTTTTATGGGTTTTAAAAATAGAGACAATATTAAAAATATTTAATATTGTCAAGTTAAGGCAATCATCAGTTCATTTTGAACGTAATGATTGCCTTTTTTTATAGGCTTTGAAGCCATCTATACAAATGAGTTATTTAAACAAACCAAATTTCAAACCAACATATCCTATTAAGCCTGAAATATCGGATTGATTGAAATTTCTATACTCCATTTGTCCAGCAAATCGATATCCTGCACCTATATTGAAGCGAACATTCTTATGTAAATTAATTTCAAGTAGGGCAGAGGGCTCAATCTGGAAAAAAGTTGACTCTCCAAGGCCGGCATCACCACTTTCATTATCCATTTGAACCTCTCCATATCCTGCATAAAGAGGAAATGAGAAATGGAAGATATTTCTAGATAGCACAGTATATTCAACAAACCCTCCAGTATTCCAATAGTCCAAGTAGATACTGGGAACTGTTGGCTATTTCGGATCAAACTGTGCCACCTATATCGGTTTTATAGTGCCAGTGATTTCGGTTCAAACCGTGCCACAGTTACACATAAGTTAGCCGGTTAAAACGGTTCTATTTGTGCCACTTATTTCGGTTCTATTAGTGCC
>JBBSPJ010000287.1:0-5893 GCA_038258905.1 Cytophagales bacterium | reverse complement strand
GTTAATGATCTTTAATAGATTTACCTCATTTAATATTGATTTTACCTATTCTTTTTGAATAATTTAATATGAGTAATAAAGTAAAAATTACATTGCCGGACGGTACTGTAAAAGAATTTGATAAAGGTGTATCAGGATATGATATTGCCATGAGTATTAGCGAAGGTTTAGCTAGAAATGTGTTGTCGGCCAAAGTAAATGGTCAGGTTTGGGATGCTACCAGACCTATAAATAATGATGCCCATGTGCAATTGTTAACATGGAATGACCCGGAAGGGCAGAATACTTTCTGGCACTCATCCGCCCACCTTTTAGCCGAAGCTTTGGAAGAACTGTACCCTGGTATTAAATTCGGTATAGGGCCACCTATAAGCAATGGTTTCTACTATGATGTAGATTTTGGAGACAAAGAATTAGAAGGTGGAGAGTTAGAAATAATTGAGGCAAAAATGCTCGATCTAGCCCGTCAGAAAAACGAATTTATTAGGTCAGAAATATCTAAGAAAGATGCTGTTGATTACTACAGCAAAAAAGGAGATGAATATAAATTAGAACTTTTAGAAGGACTTGAAGATGGAAGCATTACTTTCTATCAACAAGGAGCTTTTACTGATTTATGCCGTGGACCACATATTCCGAATACCGGGTTCATTAAAGCAGTGAAATTGCTCAATATAGCGGGTGCTTATTGGAGGGGCGATGAAAAGAGAAAGCAATTAACGCGTATTTATGGTATTACCTTCCCCAAGCAAAAAGAGTTGAAAGAATATTTGGAGCTACTGGAAGAAGCCAAAAAACGTGACCATAGGAAACTTGGTAAGGAGATGGAATTATTCGCCTTTTCGGAAAAAGTAGGGCAGGGTTTACCACTTTGGTTGCCTAAAGGTACTATGCTACGTGATCGTTTGGAGAATTTCTTAAAAAAAGCGCAAGTAAAAGCCGGCTATCAGGCAGTAATTACGCCACATATTGGTTCAAAGCAGCTTTATGTAACTTCAGGTCACTATGAAAAATATGGTAAAGATTCTTTCCAACCTATTGCAGCACCTGGAGAAGAGGATGGGGAGGAGTATTTATTAAAACCAATGAATTGCCCACATCATTGTGAAATTTATAAAGTAAAACCGCGTAGTTACAAGGAGCTGCCTATCCGATTTGCAGAATTTGGCACAGTTTATAGATACGAGCAGAGCGGTGAATTGCATGGTTTAACCAGGGTAAGGAGCTTTACACAGGACGATGCGCATATTTTTTGCAGGCCTGATCAGGTAAAGGATGAATTTAAAAAAGTAATTGACCTGGTATTGTTTGTTTTCAATTCATTAGGCTTTGAAGATTTTACGACTCAAATATCCTTGCGCGATCCGGAAAATAAGGCCAAATATATTGGAGGTGATGAAGTGTGGGACAAAGCAGAGCAATCCATTGTAGAAGCTGCAGAAGAAAAGGGATTAAAAACTGTTGTTGAATTAGGGGAAGCAGCATTCTATGGTCCCAAATTGGATTTCATGGTGAAAGATGCATTAGGCAGAAGCTGGCAATTGGGAACTATTCAGGTAGATTACAACCTTCCTGAGAGATTTGAGTTGGAATATATAGGCGCTGACAATGCAAAACACAGGCCAGTAATGATTCACCGTGCCCCATTCGGCAGCATGGAACGATTTGTTGCGGTACTCATTGAGCATTGTGCCGGGAATTTCCCATTGTGGTTATCACCTGAACAAATTGCTATTTTGCCCATTTCCGAGAAATATGCTGAGTATGCTAATAAAGTATATACAGCACTGGAAGAGCAAAATATTACCGGTTTTATTGATCACAGAGATGAGAAAATAGGTAGAAAGATTAGAGATGCTGAAGTAAAGAAAATTCCCTACATGTTAATAGTAGGAGAGAAAGAAGCCGAAGAAAATATGGTTTCTATACGTAAGCATGGGGAAGGAGATGTAGGTACTATGAGTTTAGCTGACTTTTCTACATTTTTTAATGATAAAATAGCAGAAAGCATCAGTAATAAGTAAAAATATAAGCGAATAAATTGTTTGAGTTTTGTAATCCAAAATTTATAACGATATTTGCACATTGTAAAACAAACAAAGGAGGTAATAATTAGTAAAATGCGTAAGAAAAGCAACTACAGACCCCGAGGAAGGGAAGAGGAACCGTACAAAGTTAATAGTAGAATCCGAGCTAGAGAGGTTCGTGTAGTTGGAGATAATGTTGAAGTGGATGTTTATTCACTTGAAGACGCCTTGAAAATGGCAGAAGAACAAAGTCTCGATTTAGTTGAAATTTCCCCAAAAGCAGATCCGCCTGTATGTAAAATTATAGATTATTCTAAATTTAAATACGAGCAGAAGAAAAAACAAAAGGAAATTAAGGCTAAAGCTCAAAAAACCGTAATTAAAGAAATAAGATTTGGTCCTAATACAGATGATCATGATTTTAACTTCAAACTAAATCATGGAAAGAAATTCTTATCTGAAGGATCTAAATTAAAGGTATATGTTCACTTTGTAGGTAGAACTATTGTGTTTAAAGACAGAGGTGAATTACTTTTATTACGATACGCATCTGAACTGGAAGAATTGGGAAAAGTAGAGCAGCTACCCAAATTAGAAGGTAAAAGAATGACGCTTTTTATTGCACCAAAGGCTGCTACTAAATAAGTAACAATTAAAATAAATCTATATAAAAATGCCTAAAGTAAAAACTAAATCAGGCGCGAAAAAAAGGTTTAAATTGACTGGAACAGGCAAGGTTAAAAGAAAACATGCTTATAAGAGTCATATTTTAACTAAAAAAGAAACAAAGCAGAAAAGACGCTTAACAGATATGGGCCTTGTTCACAAGACCGATATGAACAGAGTGAAAGATATGCTTAATCTTTAATTATTCGCACAAAGTAAAAGAACGAAGGTTCAATGTAAAACCGGGATTTTTGGTTTGTCAAGCATTAGCTGAAAAGTTAGTCACCAATTTCCAAAAAATTAACAAATATGCCAAGATCAGTAAATCATGTAGCTTCAAGAGCTAGAAGAAAGAAAATCCTCAAATTTGCCAAAGGCTTTTGGGGTAGAAAGAAAAATGTTTGGACTGTTGCTAAAAATGCTATCGAAAAAGGATGGTTATATGCATACAGAGATAGAAAAGCAAAGAAAAGAGAATTCAGAAAGTTATGGATTCAAAGAATTAATGCCGGTGCCAGAGAGCACGGTATGTCTTATTCACAATTTATGGGCGGTGTTCATAAAAAAGGAATTGAATTAAATAGAAAAGTATTAGCTGATTTAGCTATGAACCACCCTGAAGCTTTTAAAAGCGTTGTGGAACAAGTGAAATAACCAGTTTATTTATAAATTTTAGAGCCTTTCCAATTTGGGAAGGTTTTTTTGTTTCCATTCAGGTAAAGTCTGCTAAGAGTTAAAAGAATTCACTTTATGTATATTTAAAAGTATTAGATATATAATTATGCCTGATTAAGTTGTTTTCGTATTGTATATAACCCTAAGGCATTAACCTCGTATTTAGTTAAAGTATATTTTTTAATCTAGAACCAAATATTTTTTATTATGAAACTTGGAATTAATTCATTGGCAATTGCAGTTGTATTAACAGCAACTCTTGCTTGTGAAACAGAAAAAAAACAAAATGACAATGCTACTGTTAATGATAAAACAGAGCAAATGGAGCGCGACTTTGAAAAAAAGCAAGATGAGTGGGAAGCTAAACTTAAATCAGAAATTGATAAAGTTGAAAGCCGCATTGAAAGAGCTAAGGATGATTCCCAACTGGAAGAAAAACTTGAGAATGTTAAGGTTAAATTAGAGCGTAATCTTGAAAAAATAGAAAAAGCGACAGAGGATACTTGGGTGGATGTCAAAACAGACGTGACAAACGCTTATGATGATGTTAAGAATGAGTTAAATGCAATGGGTGAAAAAATATCGAATGAAATAAATTAATTTCATTCACTTAAATTATAATGAAACCGGGGCATTGTCAGCTTCGGTTTTTTTGTTTTATACGTACTGGGAATAGTATCAAAGAATTTAAGATGAAGAAAAAATTATTAGCTATATTAAAATTAATACCTCAATCCTTAAAAGAATTAAAAGATAAAAACCCCTTACAATTAGCCTCTTCAACAGCATTTTTCAGCCTATTTGCTATTCCTCCAATTTTGGTTGTATTAATCAGTATTCTTAGTATTTTTATTAAACCTGAACTTTTAAATGATGAAATTTTTAGTCAGATTAGTAGTATTCTTGGTAGTTCCGGAGCAGATGAGATAAAAGGAATATTTGAAAATTTTCAGGATTTACCCGATACTACATTAACCTCAATTTTGGTATTTATTTTCCTACTATTTATTGGGACTAATTTATTTTTCCTTGTTCAGTTAAACATTAATCAGGTATGGGGTGTGCCCTCAAAAAGCAATCAGAAATTCACTTCTCATTTAAGAGGAAGGCTTACTGCTATTGTTCTCGTTCTTATTGGTGGCGTAATTATTTTAGTAGCTATACTTTCAGATTTGATTATAGCCTTTATAGGGGATCAAATTAATCAGATTTTACCAAATGTAAAAACCTATGTAGTTAGAACGATTAGCTTAGTATTCTCCTTACTCACCTTCTCAGCCTGGTTTACATTACTATTTAAAATACTTCCAAATGCTACCTTGCGCTGGAGGCCAGCAATAGTTGGCGGTATTATGTCATCGGTTTTATTTATTATAGGACAGGTTGTAATTGAACTTATATTGGTTAAAAGCAATATTAAAGGCATTTTTGGAGCTTCAAGCAGTATTGTTTTAATAATGCTATTTATATTTTACGTTTCCTTTATTTTTTATTTTGTTGCAATGTTTATAAAAAATTATTCTGAATTGATTGATCAGCCCATCACCACCATTAAAAAAAATAAAAACGTAGATAAAACCGAAGAATTGAAATAGTTTTAAATACACTTATTTATAAATAATTTTCTTATCGCGATAAATACAAGTAATAATGCAGTGTAGGCTATGAAAAAAGGTATAATATGATTGATTAAACCAAAAGCTAGCATAAACGCCATAACTAATAGTTGGAATCCTAATCCATAAGATGAAATGAGTGTCATAAACCAATTTGGAAAAGCCTTAGCTCTATAAGCGTTATTATCTAAAAAGTATATTGTTTTATCAAATGGCACATACATTATCATATATATTTTAAACAGGATATTTACAGTTTTTTGTTTTTCAATGGGAAAGGCCACTGGCGTTTTCATTTCAAAAATTTTACTTGTGGTATCACCTCCATCTGTGCGGTGTCTTAAGATTACATAGTAATAGTTATACAGCGTACCTTGCAGTTGTAAACATAAATAACTAATAATTATTAAACCAATAGATTCGTTTGCCATATATCCAATGGTAAATAGGAACAGTAAATTAAGAATACTGTCAAAAATTGAGTCTAAATATCTGCCTGAATAGGAGGGAGTTTCTTTTATTCTAGCTAATTCTCCATCCATCGCGTCTATGACTGACTTAATAATTAATAGAATGCCAGCTATTATATAAAGCCCATTTAAAATAGCTATTATAGCACCTAAACCACATATTCCAAAGCAAAGTGTTACGTGTATTGGAGTTAGGGAGCTGTTTTTGATTAACTCAGCGAAGTATATAGCTGGCCGTCTCCCATAATCTGATATATCTATGAATTTTTCCTTTTCAAGTAATTTCGGCATGCGATTAATTTACTCTATGCAATTCGTGAATAATATATAACTCAATATTCTCGCAATTTTTATAGACGGGTATTAAGTTTTAATTTAAAATATACTGATAATTATTGCTTAATAACTCTAGGTTTTCAGTTTTGTTTTAAACTTCGTG
>JBBSPJ010000286.1:0-5896 GCA_038258905.1 Cytophagales bacterium | reverse complement strand
TAAATAGCGCCTTCAAAACATTAGGGCTTCACCATAAAAATGCTTTAAAAATACTCACTAAAATCTCTTTTATCTATGCCTTAATCATCTCTTTAGGTTTTGGTTTAATACCCATCTTTGTTTACTTTAAATAAAATAAAACTATGCTACTCGATCCAAAAATACCAGAGGGAAAATTAGATGAAAAATGGCGAAATTACCAAGTTAATAGCAAGCTAATTAACCCTGCTAATAAGAAAAAAGTACATGTTATTGTGGTAGGTAGCGGACTTGCAGGTTCGGGTGCAGCTGCAACACTTGCCGAATTAGGTTATGAGGTAAAGTGTTTTTGTTATCAGGATTCTGCCAGACGGGCTCACTCGGTTGCTGCTCAGGGTGGTGTAAATGCAGCTAAAAATTATCAGCACGATGGTGACAGCGTATATAGAATGTTTTACGATACCTTGAAAGGTGGTGACTTTAGATCACGTGAAGCCAATGTTTACCGATTGGCAGAACTTTCGGCACCTCTAATTGATCACTTTACCCAGCAGGGTGTGCCATTTGCCCGCGAATACGGAGGCGTTTTAGTAAATAGAAGCTTTGGTGGTGTGCAAGTTCAGCGAACCTTTTACGCCAGAGGGCAAACAGGTCAACAGCTATTAATTGCTGCCTATTCCCAACTTTCAAAAATGATAAGAGCCGGAAAAGTTAAAATGCACGCTCGCCATGAAATGCTAGATCTGGTTTTAATTAATGGCAAAGCAAAAGGCATAATTACAAGAAATCTGACTACTGGTGAAATCAAAAGTTATTCGGCAGATGCTGTAATTTTAGCTACAGGAGGTTATTCAAGAGTTTTTAGGCTTTCAACTTTGGCTATCGGGTGCAATGGAAGCGCTAACTGGAAAGCGCACAAAAAAGGTGCTTTTTTCGCCTCACCTAGCTTCACACAAATTCACCCCACCGCTCTACCACAATCAAGCGAGGCGCAATCAAAATTAACCTTAATGTCCGAGTCCTTACGAAATGATGGACGTATTTGGGTGCCGCAAAATAGTGATGAAACCAGAGCACCCAACGATATACCAGAAACGGACCGTGATTATTACCTGGAACGCAGGTACCCAAGTTTTGGCAACCTGGCGCCCAGGGATATTGCTTCCAGGGCTGCCAAAGAGAGAATAGACGCTGGTTTTGGTGTAGGAAGATTGCGCAATGCAGTCTATCTGGATTTTAAGCATGCTATTGATAGCCTGGGGCTAAATACCATTAAGGATCGTTACAGCAATTTATTTGAGATGTACAAAAAAATAACCGGAATAGACGCCTACTCAGAGCCGATGCAAATATCTCCTGCTGCACATTTTTCTATGGGTGGGTTATGGGTAGATTATGAACTGATGACCACCATTCCTGGCCTTTATGCCATTGGTGAGTGTAATTTCTCAGACCATGGAGCTAACAGACTAGGGGCTAATTCCTTACTTCAAGCTAGCATTGATGGTTATTTCATCTTGCCCAACACTATTAATAACTATTTGGTAGAAGAGCTCAAAAATGAGCATCATACCGTTGAACACCCCGCTTTTAAGCAAGCGGAAGCTGAGGTGCAGCAACATATTAAAAGCATTTTGGAAATTAACGGATCAAAAACAGTTGACCATTTCCATAGAGCACTTGGAAAAGTGATGTGGCAAGAATGTGCTATGAGTCGCAATGAAGCTGGTCTCAAAAATGCTATTCAGGAAATTCAGGAAATAATAAAAGATTTCTGGACAGATGTAAGAGTTACTGGCAATGACTGTCAAATGAATACTGAGCTGGAGAAAGCATTAAGACTAGCTGATTTTATGGAACTTGCTCTTTTAATGTGTACCGATGCGTTGGATAGAAACGAGTCATGCGGGGCACATTTTAGAGAAGAATACCAAACTCCTGATGGTGAAGCTGTCCGAAATGACGAGTCATATGCCTTTGTTTCGGCATGGGAATATAATAGTGGTCAGTTTAAATGCCATAAAGAACCACTTGAGTTTAATAATGTAACACTCACTACCAGAAGCTATAAATAAAAAAGATATGTTTTTAAAATTTAAAATTTGGAGACAGGCCGATGAGAAGTCGAAAGGATCCTTAAAAACCTACGAAGTTGATGACTTGTCCGAGGATATGTCTTTACTAGAAGCTTTGGATCATTTAAATGAACAATTGGTTCTTAGTAATGAAGAAGTGATAGCTTATGAGTACGATTGCCGCGAGGGAATATGCGGGCAATGTGGTTTATTTATTAATGGTCGTGCCCATGGCCCACAAGATAATACAACTACATGCCAGCTCCACTTAAGGAGTTTCAAAGATGGCGATACAGTAGTGTTGGAGCCATGGAGAGCTAAAGCCTTTCCTATTCTAAAAGATCTTATTGTGGATCGATCTTCTCTTGATCGCATTATACAGCAGGGCGGGTATATCACGGCAAAAACAGGCACCGCACCTGAAGCCAATACCATTCTAATTGGCAAAAATATATCAGACAAAGCAATGGATGCAGCGGCCTGCATAGGATGTGGCGCTTGTGTAGCGGCTTGTAAAAATTCATCCGCAGCCCTATTTACATCAGCCAAAATAAATCATTTAAATTCACTGCCCCAAGGCAAACCTGAGGCAAATCAAAGAGTAAAAGACATGCTCGAACAAATGCAAGCGGAAGGATTTGGCAATTGTAGCTTTACAGGTTCCTGTGAAGTTGAATGTCCTGAAAGTATATCTATTGTCAACATAGCTGAAATGAATGCAAGAACCATAAAAGCTAAAATATGGGGTTAGCCAAAAGTTAAATTGTCAGCCAAAATTCTATGACGGTTTTTCCGAACAGTAGAATTAACACCAGTGCCAGCACGCCCATGATACTGCCTATCAACATAAAATCCTTTGAAGTTAAAATCCCTCTTGCATAGGCTATTGCATTTGGAGGGGTGGAAATGGGTAGACTCATAGCAACTGAAGCTGCAAGTGCAATGCTAACCCCTAAAACAATTGCTTCATGAGGACCTCCTGTGGCATTAGCTGCAAAGGAAATACCAATAGGTATTATTAGATTGGCAGCAGCTGTATTGCTCATAAAAGTACTAAAGAGAACAGTCGCTATAACCAGTAAAATAAACACCATTGACGAGCCTGAAGGGATTGCGTTAATAATTATAACATCTAATCCGGTAATTTTCATCCCCACTCCTAGTGCGATTCCACCTGCAATTAAGGTCAGTATATGCCATTCCAGGCTATTATAATCACTCCTTCTTATGAGTCCGGTGGCTGTAAAGGCTATAGCAGGCACCAAGGCTACCGCTGCAGCAGGCAAACCATGCCATTGATCAGTAAGCCATAGCAGAACGGTACTAGAAAAAATCACGATCACAAACCATCCATTCTTATTAATTTTTGTTTCTTCTAAGGAAATGAGAAGGCCTTCCTCCTTTGGCTTATAAAAAGTCCATAGTAAAAAGAAAGCCACTAATAATAAGGCTGCCATTAAAGGAATAGCGATAAGCATCCATTGAAGAAAAGTGATTTCGAAACCTGCACTTTTGAGGAAACCCATCGCTACCGCATTTGGTGGCGAAGCAATTGGCGTTCCCATTCCACCAATATTAGCAGCAAAAGGAATACAAAGAATTAAGGCTTTATTAAAAGGATCGGCCTTAGGAATAAACTTTAATAAGGGTACTACTAATGTAATCATCATGGCTGTAGTAGCTGTATTACTCATAAACATTGAAAATACTGCAGTGACCAACATTAACCCTAACATTACCATATAAGGTGTGCTACCAAAAAACTTCAATAATGTACTGGCTAATGCCTTATCAACTCCCTGCTTTACCGAAGCCATTGCAAGTAAAAAACCTCCTAAAAAAAGTATAATAACTGGATTGGCCATTGGTTCAATAAAAGTGGTATAGGCGGGGCTTAGGCCATTAGCAAAACCCAATAGTGGCCAATTTCCTGGATTGGCTATAAAGATAATTTCTAGCCCAATTACCAAAAGTGCTGTAGCAAAAAGCGGAAGTGCCTCTGTAACCCATAAATAAGCAGAAAGCAAGAATATTCCCGACATGTAAATGGCCTCTCGTGGCATTTCCGTGAAAGAGGATAGTGAAATAACCAGTACTGCAAAAAGAATAAGAGCAAATAGGAAATGGATCAGCTTTGCAGTATAAAGGGGGGGATTAATTCCTGCGATTTTTTTAATGAATTTTAATCTCTTGAATTCCTCATACAAATGGTTTCTACTAAATTTCATAATGAATAATTTTAAAGCTGGGAATTAAGTAAATAAATTCTGTAGTATGTTAAAGTACTAGTTGCACTTGAAAAATAAACAGACCTTTTCTGTCTACAATGACGTTGCTATCATCAGTACCGGGAATACCGCTGTAAATTGGCCTCGTAGAATATTCAATTGAGTATTTCAACTGATTTCCTTTTACCAGGTAATTCAAGCCAATATGTTCACAAAAAGCAATTTCGTCCAAGGCCTGAAAATCACGAATATTAATGGCCGCAAATGGTTGTATTCGTTCACTAAATTTTTTAGATTTAGGTAGCAGATAGGCCGCAGATAGGTAAGAAATAGTGCCTGTACCTATGCTAAAACTAGTATTACCACCCCCCTGCGCCAAAGGACTACCATTTAATGATCCACCAGTGCCAACATTCATTATCCCGGTGGAACGTAGATAATTAGGACCGAAGTCATAAAGATACCCCACAGCATACATAGTGAATAAAGCATTATGATTGAGAGGTAGTTCTAAGAAAAAATCGAGACCTAACTGCATTTTATCATGAAGAATTTGAGTCCCATTTTCATCTTTGCTCACAGTAGAATTAGGTAAATAATCGAAGCCAAATCCAATATTAAAAAGTTTTTTAGTACCCAGATAACTCATTGAAGTAAAAGGCGTATTAAAAGATTCCTGATCCCAAAACTGATAAAACAGATAGCCTTTATATTCCAGGTTTTCACTAGAAATTTCTGTGGCAATATTGGGCAAATCACTTGCCGGCCTATCAAAAGCAAAAGCTTTAGCCAGTGAAAATCTATAGTTGATCCGCTTAATATTCCCATGAGCAAATAATCCGATTTGACGTCCTATTTGATCAGATCGTTCAATATTTGGAAAATTAAAAGTAGGGTTATCTAAGGTAAAGTTATTTCCATAACCTACATTACTAAGTCTTGAAATACCATTCCAGGCGTTTAAGCCAACCCCTAGGTAGAGATACTCCGGTATTATAGAACGCTTAAGCCAAAAATCATGAAAGAAAATTGCCGGTTTTTTATTCTCTGAAGTAGCTGTCACTGTTCCTCCGTTTACATAAGTCTGATTATTGACACCAAATTGAGTATATAAAGTATACTTTCCGTCCAGATTTGCCGTAATTGAAAGTCGCATTCTTCTTAAACCAATATCATGGGTACGGCCAACTTCTTCTCCTGAATTATTGAGAGAACCCGGATTATTTTCAATATAGCGCATCCAGATATTGCTTCCGAGCCCAAATTTCACATAAGAAGTGCCCTCATCATTTAGTTGCCAGATCATAGCTTTCCAGGGCTGTGATTGGTTCTTGTTCTCCGCCTGGCTACTTGCTGATTGCTCTTGTGCGCTTAGATTGAGACTTTGAAAAAATAAAATGATAAGGACACCTAAAAAGGCTTCTTTTATGTGAAACATCTTTGCTTAAAATCGGGTGAATAGTATGCTTTTGATCTATGAATAGTGCCCAATTTAGCTTACCAGGCTTAATGTTGGTCCTCCTTTCATAATATCATGTTTGGCATACTCTTCGTACTTTTTAAAGTTCTCGATAAAGATACCTGCCAAATCTTCGGCTGTTTTATCATATTTTT
>JBBSPJ010000285.1:0-5899 GCA_038258905.1 Cytophagales bacterium | reverse complement strand
GTATGAGGTGCAGTTGAATATTTCAAGTCTTTCCAGATTCTGCCTAAATTTTTAATACAACGGATAGTCAAAGTAATCGATCGATTTTATGCACCGTTTCTATCGCTTCAAAGGTAAAAAAAGCATCTTGAATAATCATGATGCTATAAAATTGTTTTCCTATTAATAAACAGTCATGCTCCTTAGGGCGTTAAATGTTTTAAAAGAAAAAGGCTACCCTTCAGAGTAGCCTTTATTTGTATATATGGATTTAAAAATTTCTATTCAAAAGAATAAGGACCACCAATACTTATTATTACATTATCAAAGCTAAGTGAGGTATAAATTGCACCTTGCTCAGCAGTGAGTGGTAATTCAGTTCCCGAGCCATAGTTTCTTCTATTAGCAATAGCATATCTCGTCATCTCAGAGAAATTTAGCGTGCTTATATCGAAATTATCATCGAATAAAAGTAGGGGTATAGATAAATCCCACCAGCCATTTTCATCAGGAGCAAATCCTAATGACTCTAATTGCATCCACGTAGGTCTAAATTCGTAATCTGAAGATCCGGTCGTAGTCGATCTAATTCTTAAACCTGCCAATAAATCATCTTCTAATTCAGATTCAGCATAACCATCTGGCAGATCGCCGAAGTTCATTTGAACATTAAAATAAACTTCACTTGGCTGGGCGTCTCCAAATGTTTCCGTAAAAGTACCAGCTTCTTGAGTTCTAAGGTTTAACTGTGACATGTAAGATCCGCTAAAGTCCATGCTGCTAAAACCTTCCATTTGGAAAAAATTACCGTCAATTGCAGGAGGAAGATCTTGTGCTGTCTCCAATACCTCTGAACTTATTCCATGGACTGTAGATTCTTCCCCATCGGCACTACCAGTCATACCTATCACATCTGGATTATCAGAATCAAAAGTCTCACGGAATCTCTCTTCAATCAATCTGATCACATAAAACTCGATAGACTCTGTAGAAGTAGTTACCGAACCACCTTCATTTACCACGGTAATCGTAGAAAGGCCCAATGGAGAATCACCCACCGTAATTTCCACTTCTGTGTCAGTAGCAGAAACAACTGTTGCTTCAACACCGCCTACGCTAACAGAGGAAACTGTAGCCATTTCTGTTCCTGTTAAAGTTACATTCCCTCCTACTTGAGCAGAGATTCTGCTCACCGATGTAACAGTTGCTGCACCTACCACAATTACTTCAAAATCTGCTGCTGATACAGCAGTGCCGCCTGCTGTAACTACTGAGATTTTACCGGTAGAGGCATCTTCGGGAACTGTAGTCATTATTTCAGTAGCGGTGTTGCTAGTAATAGTAGCTCCTAAGCCACCAAACGACACGCTTGTTGCATCTCCTAGATCGTTACCAGTGATAGTTACAACATCCCCAGGCTCTCCACTCTCAGGAGAAATAGAAGATATTACTGGAATTAAAACACCACCACCTGTTTCTTCATCATCTTTACATGAGCTAAATAAGCTCAAACTTAGTATGCTTAAAAGCATTAAAGTATTCAAAAATAGTCTTTTCATAATAGTATAATTATTGTTTAATTAATAATTATAAAGTTGACTAATATTTAAATTTTAATAATTCTAAAAATAGGGTAAAATCGTACAAACTCTCTAGTTAATTATTTTTATAACCTGAATATTCTATCTGAATTATGCAGAATAAGAAATTTAGAAGAATATTTTAATTTATCGAATTTGCATAATACTCCCCCCCCCGTAATTTTGATGCTTACCAGCTTTTGACTGGACTTTAATAATGGTTTAAAAACTACTCATATAATTTAAATTAATCATATACCACCGCTAATCAAATAATAGTTTGTTGATGATTAAAAATAAAGCAATTTGTATTATCAATTATAACAGATCATTTTATTTAACTCTTTTCAATATGCATCTACAATTTTCAGGGCTAATAAAGACAGCCTTATTCATAGGGGCAATTTTCTTCATTTCTCTCAATGGCTTAGCGCAGTACAAGTTTTCGGATGAGCCGGCTGCCAAAAAAAGATTAAGCCAAATTGCTTCAAGCGCTATTGCAAAAGTGGAGACCATTGGCCAAACTGAAGGAGCAAAAGATATTCAGGTAATCATAATAGGAAGTGGCGATGTAGAGAATCATTCGGCTGTGGGAGTGTTTGGAGGAGTTGAAGGCCATCATTTATTAGGAGTAGAGTTGTTATTAAGATTTGCCGAATCTCTTGTGGCCAACAGCAATACCGATAGCATTAAAAATTTACTTGCTAAAAGAACCTTTTACATCTTCCCTAATTTAAGCCCTGATGCAAGCGCTCAATACTTTGCCACTTTAAAATATGAAAGGCAAGCCAATGCCAGACCCACTGATATGGACAGAGACGGTGAAATATCTGAAGATCCTTATGATGACTTGAATAAGGATAGCTATATCACACAAATGAGAATTGCAGATCCCAGTGGTGAATGGATGGCACATCCTGATGATGCAAGAGTAATGAAAAAAGCGGACCGCTCTAAAGGAGAAAAAGGTACGCACAGACTTCTTTCAGAAGGTATTGACAATGATAAAGATGAGCAATTTAATGAAGACGGCCCCGGTGGGATTTATTTCAACAAAAACTTCACTTATAATTTTGGGGCTTTTGAGCCCGGAGCAGGAGATTTTCCAGTGTCAGAAAAGGAAACCCGAGCGCTGTTAGATTATCTGTATGAAAGATTCAATTTGTATTTATTGGTGTCATTTTCGTCTACCAACAGCTTGAGCAATCCGGTGAAATTTAATGGTGGAGCCGTTCAGAAGCGTGTAATTACAGGTCCTTATGAAAAAGATGCAGCCTTAAATGAAATGATTTCAGAAATGTACAATGATTTAATTCCTAAAGACAATGCGCCAAAAGGTACTGCCGGAAAGGGGGATTTTTCTGAATGGGGATATTTTCATTTCGGCAGATTGAGTTACTCCACTCCCGCCTGGTGGATTCCGTCCATTAAGGAGGAAAAAGATACCGTGAATAACACAACTAATTTTGTCAATACAGATAAGAATGAAACGCTAAACTTTTTACATTGGGCACAAAAAAATGAGTTGCCAGATTTATTTGTTTCATGGGAAAGTGTAGATCACCCTGATTTTCCTAATAAAAAAGTTGAGGTTGGAGGGGTGAAGCCTTTTGTAATGCAGAATCCTCCTGTTAATTTGATTGATGATATCGCACAAAAACATTTTAAGTTTTTAATTAGTACAGCAGAAACATTGCCTGAGATAAAAATTCAAGATGCTAAAGTAGAATCTGTAGGAAATAATCTATTCAGAATTAGCATGAAAGTTTACAATGCAGGGTTGATGCCAACCTTAACGGAAATAGGTGAAAAAACCCGATGGATGAGAAAATTAAGAGCGGATATTATTTTAGACAATAAGCAAGAACTGGTAAATGGTAAAAAGAAGCATTTATTGGATAAAATTGAAGGTGATTCTGCTACTGAGCTCAGTTATTTGGTAGCTGGAAAGGGAAAAATCACCATTAAAGTGGGCAGTGCTCATACAGGTTTTGATAAAGTTGAATTAGATTTAAAATAAGGACAATGCATACTATCACTAAAAATATAATTATCACCATTTTCTCTTTGATACCTGCTTTACTTATGGCGCAATCAGCAGAAAATATTTTTCAAGCAAGTGGTACCCCGGCCAATCCTAAAGTGGAAATTTCGTGGAATCGCTACTATTCTTATGATGGAGTAGAAGAAATCTGCAGGAAGCTGGCAAATGCCCATCCCAACCTTATTAAATTGAGTAGCATCGGTAAATCTTATGAAGGACGTGAGTTGTGGATGATGACAGTTTCGGATCATCAAACCGGAGAAGTAGATCGTAAACCGGGTTTTTATGTAGATGGAAATATCCATTCCAATGAAATTCAGGGCACAGAAATTACACTGTACACGGCATGGTATTTAGCTGAAATGTTTGCTTCCAATAAATTTATTAAAGAGTTACTACAGGATAAGGTCTTTTATATAGTACCTACTATTAATCCTGATGCAAGAGATAATTACTTAAAGGAGCCCAATACACCGCATTCTCCCCGATCAGGGATGTTGGTTTTGGATAATGATAGAGATGGAGATTATGGCGAGGATGGTTTTCAGGATTTAAATAATGATGGGCACATAACTATGATGCGCAGAAAAACCCCTTATGGTCAGTACAAGGAAGACCCTAATGATCCAAGAAGATTAATTCAAGTAGACGATGAAGAGTTTGGAGAGTATGAGATTTTGGGTTACGAAGGGATAGATAAAGATAGTGATGGATTAGTGAATGAAGATGGCATAGGATATTATGATCCTAACAGGGATTGGGGCTGGAAATGGCAACCTGATTATATTCAAAGAGGAGCGTATAAATACCCTTTTTCTTTGCCGGAAAATAGAGCCGTGGCAGATTTTGTATTAAAACATCCCAATATTGCCGGGGCGCAATCTTACCATAATAATGGAGGGATGATTTTGAGAGGGCCAGGTGCAGAAGAGGATAAAGATACCTATAACCGAGAAGACGTAAAAGTGTATGACGCTTTGGGCAAAAGAGGTCAGAAAATGATGCCGGGTTATCGTTACCTCACAGTTTACAAAGATTTATATTCTGTTTTTGGAGGAGAGCTGGATTGGTTTTATGGTGGGAGAGGTATTTTCACTTTTACCAATGAATTGTTCACTTCCTATATGTATTTCAATGAAAATGCAGGCAGAAACAGCGGACAAGAATACGAATTTGATAAATATTTACTGTTTGGAGATGCTTTTGTAGAATGGGAGACTTATGACCATCCACAGTATGGAGAAATAGAAATAGGAGGTTTCAAAAAGAATTATACTCGTGCTGACCCCGGGTTTTTATTAGAGCAAGATGCTCATAGAAATATGGCTTTTACTATTTTTCATGCTTATCATACACCCAAATTGGTAGTAGCTAAGGTAGAAGAGAAAGAGCTACCCGGAGGATTAAGAGAAATTACAGCTGAAATAGCTAATGAGCGTTTGATACCTACTCATGGCAGCCATGATTTAACCTATAAAATTGAGAGGCCGGATTTTATTTCTTTGAAAGGACTGGAAGTATTAGCTGGAATGGTGGTAGAAAACCAAGACATGGGAATTACCAAAGAACAAAAGGTTAAGCCGGAGCAAATTAAGGTAGATAATATTCCAGGTATGGGCACCGTGAAAGTCCGCTGGATAGTAAAAGGAAAAGGGAAATACACTATAGAAGTAGATAGTAATAAAGGAGGGATGGTAAGTTATAATCCTTAAAAGGTAGCGAACTTAAGAATTTAAATAGGGACATTTGAACACTCTACAATCCCAGTAAATAGCTCGTCATTCCCAGTCCAGCCAAGTGCTGGAAGGCTGAATTTCACGAGCTACGAGTGAAATATGTGTCTGTACAGACCAATCGGTAGAACCCCCTTGCTATTGAAGTATGCTGCTAGCCCAGCTGAAAAATTAGTTTGAAAAGATAAACGATTTCAAAATGAACTAGCACATTTTTATTTTCCAATTGTAAAGCATCATTAGAAAGAGGAGTGCTAAGCGAAGGGAATCCCTAATGAATTTCCATCTTTCAGATGTTGAATTTAGGAGTGCCCCTCTATTGTTTTTTATGCAAGATATTAAATTTAGTAGACTCGTAAAGTTTAGAACATACTATAATTGAATAGTACTCAGTTTTTGAAAAAAAGTAAATTTAACAACGTTCAAAATAGTATTATCGACAAAAGTAATTTTAAAACCGCTTGTTTTCGCTTTAATCACTATACCCCTTCCGGTTGGTCGATATTTTATAGTTTTTTAAAAATGACCGATCTATCTTTCCGCTACAATCGGAAATGGTTGAT
>JBBSPJ010000284.1:0-5905 GCA_038258905.1 Cytophagales bacterium | reverse complement strand
TTTCTAATAATTTATTCATGTACATATAAAAGAAGCTCATTCATATTAACTAATCACTTCCTTGTATTGCATATTATGCAACTGGGTATAAAATCCTCCTAGCGCTAATAACTCATCGTGAGTCCCCATTTCTTTGATCTCCCCTTTATCCAGCACAATAATTTTATCAGCTTTCTGAATCGTTGATAGCCTGTGTGCTATTACAATGCTAGTCCTGCCTTTCATCATTTTTTCTATTGCTGATTGTATCATTTCCTCTGTTTCCGTATCAACTGAAGAAGTCGCCTCATCTAAAACAATAATTTTAGGATTGTAGACCATAGCCCTCACAAAAGATATAAGCTGTCGTTGACCTACCGAGAGCGTGGCCCCTCTTTCCATTACATTATAATTATAGGAATCAGGTAGTCTTTCTATAAACTTTCTGGCACCCACCATTTCAGCCGCATCTTTAACTGTTTGCAAGCTAATATCAGGGTTGCCTAATGTAATATTATATTCGATAGTATCGGAGAATAAAAAAACATCTTGCAAAACCACGCCAATATTAGCTCTTAAATGGTTGAGGTTATAATCTTTAATATCCCTGCCATCCAAACTAATACTGCCTTTTTGGATATCGTAAAACCTACTTAATAAATTAATAACGGATGATTTCCCAGCTCCTGTAGCTCCTACCAAGGCTACTGTTTCACCATGTTTAACCTCAAAGCTGATATCTTTTAAAACAGTTTCGTCTTCATTATAGGCAAACCACACATTTTTAAATGATATATCTCCCTTCACCTTTTCCGGTTGGTAGTCTCCCTCATTAGGAATATGTTCTTTATTGTCTAATAAATTCATTATTCTGGAAGAGCTGACAATCCCCATTTGCAGGGTATTAAATCTATCAGCAATTAACCTGATAGGCCTAAAAAACATTTGAATATAAAGGATAAACGCAATCAACACACCTAATGTAATGCCGCTTTCTATTTCATTAATAACTCCCTTAGAACCGTACCAAACCAATAGACCAACTCCTGTAGCCTGAATTACTTCTGCTACCGGAAAGTAAATTGAGTAATATAAAACAGAGCGAATATTAGATTTCTTATGCTCATTATTTATCTCTTTAAAAGCTTCATACTCTCGTTTTTCCGCAGTAAATATTTGCACTACTGACATGCCTGTTACATGCTCTTGCACAAAAGAATTAAGATTTGAAACTGCGTTACGCACTTCATTAAAAGCTACTTTTACTTTTTCTTTAAAAATATAAGTGCTCAGAAATAATAAGGGAAGTGTAGCCAAGGAAACTAGCGTAAGCTTCCAGCTCATGGCAAACATCATAATCAGAATAAATAAAATCTGTAGTATGTCACCAATCATCCCTGCTATTCCCTGACTAAATACATCAGAGAGTGTTTCAACATCGGAAACATTTCTGGTTACTAAACGCCCAATTGGTGTTTTATCAAAAAATTTCAACCTTAACCCTAATAAGTGCCTGTAAAGTTTTAAACGGATATCTCTTATAATGTACTGCCCCAGCCAACCAGATATATAAGTATGACCGTATTGAACTATGGCTTGAAAAATAAGCAAGCCCACCAAAATGATGGTCATCCAAACGAGCCCTTGCAGATCATTTTGAGCAATAGGCTGATCAATCGCTTTTTGAATTACAAAAGGCCTGGCAGGGGCTAATACGGCCAGAGAAATTGTAAGGAATACAAGAAAGTAAAAGCGCTTTTTATAAGGTTTTACAAATTGAAACAAGCGCTTCAACACTTTAGTATCAATAATATTTCCGCTTTTAATTTCGTCTTTCTTCACTATTTATAAATATATATTTTGAGGGTATCTTACCTTAGTGAGGTATAAACCATGTGCCGGAACTGATCTGCCTGCTGATTGCCTGCTCTTATCCACTATAATTGATTCAAATTCTTTCAGTGTTAGTCTGCCCTGCCCCACTTCTAGGAGGGTTCCAACAATTGCTCTCACCATACCCCGTAGAAACCGATTAGCACTAATATGAAAAACCAATATCTCGCTCTCTTGTTTCCATTGAGCCTCAAATATCTCACAATTAAATGTAAATACATCAGTTTTAACCTTACTAAAACTTTCAAAATCACTATGTTTTAGCAAAGCATTGGATGCTAAATTCATTTTTGCCACGTCCAACTCTCTTGTGAAATGGTAAGCTAAATCATCACCAAAAGGATTTTTAACAGCAATTATTTTATATTCATAGGATCGGCTAATAGCATCAAAACGAGCATGAATTTCTGGTTTAACAGGCTTAAAATCTACCAAAGCAACGTCTTTCGGCAGCATTTTGTTAGCATTAAAGAAGAGCTTGTTTATATCATTTGAGTCCTCCAAATCTACATGAAAAACTTGGCGTGTAGCATGAACTCCACTATCAGTTCTGCCACTGCCCACAATTTCAATTTTACTGTTTAAAATAACAGAAAAAACCTCCTCTATTCTTTGTTGTACAGATATGGCGTTAGGTTGTTTTTGCCAACCGTGGTAGGAAGTTCCTTTATAAGACGTGGAGAAAAAATAACGCATTTAATAATTTCTTCACTTATTTTAACAATAATTTACAAAATTTGGATAGCTTCTCATCAGTAATTTCTTTATAAAGATTCAAAGATAACAAACCCCAATATATCATTAGAATAAATAAAAAAGTGTTTTAAAATCTATTTTACTTTTAATTCTTAACCTTTTGCTAACGCTTGAATATCATCGTTTGATAAAACTTTGCTATAAACTCTCACATCATCAATACCTCCATCAAAAGGATAGCAATTTCCGGCTGAACATTTATTTATTCCTATAGTCATTGGGTGTTCCGATTCAATGTAAGCTCCGCAATTACTATTACCACTTTCAAAGTCTTCCACAGCGCTTTTCATTCCATCGATATACAAGTCAAACCCTTCAGAACTATAATTTCCATTCCAAGTGCCTACAATATGATACCATTTATTTACAACTAAAGGTAATGTACTGCTTATTTTACCAATATAATTATCCTCTCCCGTTGCAAAAATAAAATAAGGTTTTTGGTTCGCTAAACCCAATGAAAAACCAACTCTTTTATTACAATTTCCTTCCTCCCCTGTTCCATTATAATTGGAGATAATCATTGATGTATCTTGTAAATTATTTATTTTAATCCAGGCTGAAAATGATGCCTCTTCACCTAATTCATCATCTATTACAGTATTAGTTTCAAAGTACGTGAATTCACCATCGAATAGAAAGGCCCCCTCTTCATTTCCAAACCTACTCGTAAAATTAGCTATTCCATTGAATAAATTACCAGTATAGTCATTGCCACTCACATCATTACCGTTTCCATCAAATGGATAGTGCACAATTAAGTCAGTAGTTGGCAAAACCGTAATTTGTTTAGTGATCACGATACCTAATGGATCAGAATTGTTTTTAACATTCATGCTGACCTCATAAATTCCAGATTCAGCATAACTAACTAATGCAGATTCACTAGAAGAACTTGAAGGGCTACCTCCTTCAAACAACCATTCAATTGAACTCACTTCTGCAGCCGTAGTGTTTGAAAATTGTATTGACTTACCTTGTTCTATTATTGAATCGCTTAAATTAAAACTAGCAATTATTTTTTCATCTACAGTAGGCTCTTCCTTCTCAGTGCAAGAGGAGTATATAACACTAAGGACAATCAAAATTAGAATTAGTCTTGAATAGATCATAAAATATTTATTTAAGTATGATAAGTGTTTAAAAGTAAGCAAAAATAAAGTCTATCAATACTTTATCATGATATATATATATCTCATAGTTACAATTCTCAATTAATCTGCACGTTTTAATGTCGAAAACGACTAATTTTCTTATTTTCGCTTTTATTTAAATAAAATTACTATAAAAATATGAATTCTTACCAAAGAATCAACAACCTCACAGGATGGATTATCTTCCTTATAGCCTCTGCTGTATATATTCTAACACTTGAACCTGTAGCCAGTTTTTGGGATTGCGCAGAATTTATTGCCAGTGCCTATAAACTTCAGGTACCTCACCCGGCCGGGGCTCCAATGTTTCTTCTAATAGGAAGAATGTTTTCCATGTTTGCCTCCAGTGATGTGGAATCAGTAGGTTTTGCAGTTAACCTGGTATCGGCCTTAAGCAGTGGTTTTACCATCTTATTTTTATTTTGGTCAATCAATTTACTCACTCACAAAATCTTGAAAATTAATATTGGAGAAGCCAATACTGCACAAACTATTAAAATAATAGCCGCTGGAGCCATTGGTAGTTTGGCTTTTACTTTTTCAGATTCGTTTTGGTGGTCGGCCGTGGAAGCCGAGGTTTACGCTATGTCGTCCTTTCTTATAGCTTTAGTTGTTTGGGCTATGTTGAAATGGGATGTTATAGAGGAGGAAGCGGAAGCCAACAGATGGTTGATTTTAATTGGTTATATCATTGGTATTTCAATAGGTGTTCACTTATTAAACATTGTGGCATTACCTGCCTTGGGTTTAATCTATTACTTTAAAAAATATAAAGTTGTCACCCCTAAAGGAATCATTTTCTCACTACTTATAGGGGGTGGTATTCTTATTTTAATTTGGCAGTTTATCATTTTAGGAGTACCTAATACCATAGGTAAATTTGAAATTTTCTTTACTAATTCAATAGGCCTGCCATTTGGATCAGGAGCCATAATTTTTGGCATCCTATTAGTAAGTGGTTTTATTTATGGAATTTTATATGCTATTAAAAAGGAGAAAGTAACGCTTCACACTTTTTTAATGGCATTTGCCTTCATTCTTTTAGGTTATTCTTCGTATTTCATCGTTCCTATCAGATCATCTTATAACCCCCCAATAGATCAGAATAACCCTGAAAATGTAATGAATTTATTGGCTTACCTTAATAGAGATCAGTATGGGTCTAGACCTTTGGTGCATGGGCAATATTTCGATGCTGAGGTGGTTTCTCAAGACAGAGGGAAAGCCATTTATACAAAAGGAGAGGAAGAATATGAAATAACTGACTATAAAATTGAAACTAAATATAACCCAGACAGAACCACTTTTTTTCCACGAATGTATAGCGGTGCACCGGGACATGCTGAAGTATATAGAGCTGAGACTGGATTGAGACCTAACGAAAAACCAAAATTTGGAGATAACCTATCCTTCTTGTTTACTCACCAATTAAATCATATGTACTTCAGGTACCTTATGTGGAATTTTGCTGGCAGAGAAAGTGATATCCAGGATGCAGGCTGGAAAACCATGTTTCAGGATAACTCTGAATTACCTGAATTAATAAAAGAGAATAGAGCAAGAAATAATTTTTGGATGCTGCCTTTCCTTTTAGGAGTAATAGGGATTTTATTTCATTATTTAAAGGATATAAAAGGATTTAGCGTAGTAGGATTATTATTTATTTTAACTGGAGTAGCCTTAATTTTATACTTGAATTCGCCTGCTACCGAACCGCGTGAGAGAGATTATATTTATGCGGGTTCATATTATGCATTTGCTTTCTGGATAGGCTTTGGGGTGTTGGCAGTTGCTTCTTTAATTGAAAAAGCAATTAAAAACCCTAAAGTAGCTGGTGCAGCAGCAGGAGTATTATGTTTGGTAGTACCGGGTATTATGGCAGCTGAAGGATGGGATGACCACGACAGGTCTGACAGATATTTCTCTGTTGATGCAGCAAGAAATTATTTGGCATCTTGTGCGCCAAATGCTATTTTATTTACCGGTGGTGATAATGACACCTTCCCTTTATGGTTTATACAGGAGGTAGAAGGTTTCCGTACCGATGTGAGAGTGATTGTTTTGAGTTATTTTAACACAGATTGGTACATTAATCAAATGAGGCAGAATTCTTATGATTCAGA
>JBBSPJ010000283.1:0-5915 GCA_038258905.1 Cytophagales bacterium | reverse complement strand
TTATACTGTTTATATCCTATACTCTGAGAAAATTGATCAATTCTATCGTGGTCAAACGAAGGATTTTAATGATAGATTGACCAGGCATAATAACGGTGATGAAAAATTCACACAAAAAGGAATGCCATGGAGATTAATTTGGTCTACTCTTAAAGAAACCCGTTCAGAATCCCTAAAACTTGAAACCAAATTAAAAAACCTATCAAGGGAAAGGCTTATCCGATTCATGCTTAAGTATAAGGAAGGTATAGCTGATGAAAATGCATCTTTATTCTTGCGAAAATTGGCCTCATAATGATTGTTATTTGCACTATTCGAGCCAAGACGAATTTCTGCTTTGGGCAGAAATTGTCTTGATGCTGACAAGCTTTGCTTCGTCAGCATCCTGCTCTCGCTACTAATAAGGGGTTAATCAGAAATGGTTAACCGTTTTTTATATTATTTTTTAATCAAATGATGGATCCCAAAATTATTGCTTCATATAGTAAAAGCTGAAACAAAACGGCAATACTTTACTGATACGATGCCAACTAAGGATATTATTGCCTTAAAACTTTCGAAATCAGCAGTATATTGCCGATTGGTACTGATTGTTCACAAAAACTGGCTGTTCATGTTACGTGAACAAATACAAAACGTGAACACTATTTAAATGATATAAAAAAGTCCTACTGGTTTCCTTATAAGGCTCTATTCAGAGGTGGAATGGTACTGACAACTACTATACGCTTTATTATCAATACTATATTTTAATAAAATACGCCATAAGTTTCTACAGCAATCTGAATCTTAAAAAATAATATTCGAGGCAACCAAGTTTGATACAGCTACCCTAGTATTAAAACCTTAAAATATTAGTAGACCTTCAATAGATAAAAAAACTATACTAAAGTCCATCAAGCATAATAAAATTATAATTTCCCCAAAACTCATCACCTGACACCGACTGATTACTAGATTTACTTCTTTTTAAGGTTGGTGCACTGAATTGCTTATACGCTCCCTCACTAACCTCCTTTGTGATAAAATATTCATCAACATTACTAATTAGAATAATTTCTTTTTTACCTGCTCGCTTCATCTTTGTTCTACTTAAATTATCAAATCGGCTATAAACTAAAGCACTTTTATTATTTGTCACATCATATTTCATGTGGAACTGAACAGCTTTGAATTTCATAGAAAGACCAGCAAATCGAGCAAACAACTTAAAAGCAACTCTTTCAAAGAAATTCTCGGAGACTATTTGTCTAAGCGCCTTCTTATTAAGTCTTGCTTCGATTTCTAAAAAGCTCAGAGACGCAGAATCTAATAAAAAAGTTCCTTCATATAAGGAAGCATTTTTTCCTTTCCCAAAGTAAATTAGATAAGCCAAACTTTTGCCGTCATAAACTTTTTCTAAAAGTTTAAAATTGTAGTAATCCAAGTTGTTCTGTGTAATCGGAAGCTTAAACCTTTCACCATCACCTTCTTCTACCACTTCAAAGTCATTAGGATTTCTAACAAAGTCCCTCAAAAATAAATCCTTTGTTTTTCCTGAGCCTTTTTCATGAACATTACGTTTTCCACTTTCATATGTATTAATTTGCCTTCCCTTAATGTATCTGAAATTATCCTTTTCCTTCTCTGTGTAAGGATGTCTTTCCACTAAGAGCAACTCTTCTCCCAGTTCAGTTCTTGGTTTTTCTTTATTGGAAGTGCTTTCTTGAAATTCTCGATGAAAAACTTCATAAAATCTGTTAGAAGCTATGTAGTTAGCACCTATTTTATCAATAGCTTTTGAAATCATTATTCGTAAAGAATCAGAAGGATAATCCCCTTTCTTAGGTTTGGTAATTCTAGCTTTTTTAAGCTCAATAATCTCTATATTCTCAGAATCTAGCTTTAAGAAACTTGTCTCATAACCTTTGAGCGAGATGCTTATTTTTCCTGAGTTTAACGGATAGGTGATGGAGAAATTACCCGCACTATTAGTAAAGACGCCTAAACCAGAGTCATCGACTTCAATATATGCCAATACTAAAGGATCTTTCGTATCTGAATCGATAACTTTTCCTTCATTTGCTACTTTTTGCCCAAAAGAGGCTAGTTGAGAAAACAGCAAGAATGCCAGAGTTAAGAGATTTTTTTTCACTATTATTTATAAATTTTTTGTAATATGTTTTGCAGGAAATTGGAGCTAATGTTACCCAAAATTCGGGTGACTTTTCTTTTAGCAAAAGTAGTGCGTACGGTTTAAGGATTTAAAACTACTTACCCTTGAAACTAACATGTAAACTTAGGTGAAATTTGATAATGAAATTTACATTTTCAGTAAATAAAGAATGGTGATTTGATACCCAAAAACATTTTTATTAACCTAGTCAACTACCTCATACTTAGTTTCTTTATAAAATAAAAAGTTCCGCTAGTAAAATAACTTTATGATTTGCTTATAGAATTATTATTAATCATCAAGATTAAATAATTAACAATTTCTTACATAAAATCACCAGTTTTCCACTAAATATTATTCTGAGTACCAGTAAAATTGATAGATTCGACTTTTTCTCAGTAGGTGAGAGAAATACTATAAATCTAATATTATGAAGCAACAGCTATTAGCGTGGTGTATTTTCTATAAACAACCTTATTTTAGAAAAATATAGAGAAGTCTTAATAATGACCAGATATAAATAGTGACGAATACATAAAAAAGCCTTCCTAACTACAGTCGTATTAGTAGGATTTCTTCAACGGCTAAAAGAAACCACTTTATAAACTCCAGCAGCATTATAGCTTGATCTAAAATACGCTGTCTGGACACTTTGCAAATTAAAGATGCACAAGCAACCTAAATACTAAGTAAGCATAAAAAAACCCTAACTACTAAAGTAATCAGGGTTAAATATGCAGAGGAGGAGGGATTCGAACCCCCGGTACCTCGCGGTACATTGGTTTTCAAGACCAACGCGATCGACCACTCTGCCACTCCTCTATTCAATAAAATCCGGAATCCTTTTCCGAATTGGAATGCAAATGTATGGGAAATAAATTAGCTAGCAAATAAAAATTATGAAAATTTAATTTTTTACCATTTTGCCGTTTTTTGCATGATCTAAACTCACATTGAGTTCAAGCCCAACTATTAAAAACAGTGATAAAAATGAAAACCATATCATAATAGCTATCAAGGCTCCAATGGAGCCATAAAGCTTATTATAAGTACCGAAATTGTTGATATAAAAGGAAAAACCAAAGGAGGCTGCCAGGCATAGAAAAGTCGCTAAAATAGAACCCGGATTAAAAAAATGCCACTTTTCCTTTACCGCAGGGGCAATATAATAAATAAGCGAAATGGCCATCTGAAATAAAAAGAAAATCACTAAAAACCGTAATATTATAAATACATATATTTCAAGATCTCGGTTAAAAAGCCCCTTGCTTTCCAAAAAAGTAATTCCTTGCTGGGCCACAATTAATAGCACAATAGCAGAAAATAAAACAAATGCTAATAGAAAAGTAAGTCCCAACGCTATCAGTTTTGACCTTATAAAGCCTCTGCTGTCTTTAGTTTTATACGTTCTATTAAAAGAATTCATTAAAGCTGTGGTGCCATTAGTAGCAAAGAACAATGCTAATATAAAACCAATAGAGAGCAAACCTCCTCTTGATTTGGAAATGATATCTTCAATAGTGAGTTCCACCTCCTGAAAAACAGAACCCGGGATAGTATCTTCCAAAAACATCATCACCTGCTCCGTCAAATTATCTATAGGAAGTTCCGGTATTAATGTGAATAAGAAAATGATAGCAGGAAAAATAGCCAAGGTAAAATGAAAGGCTACATTATTGGCTCTTTCAATAATGTTCTGATCTCTTACTTCTTCAACAAAAATTTGCAATAAATTGAAATACGACACCCCGCTTTTTTTCAATTTGGTCCTCTTTAGAAAGCGAAGGAACTTACTGACCGGGTCAATAGATAATATGATGCGTTTATATTTAAACTTCATCAAAATAAGGATTTAAAACCTCAGATAATATCGGAGGAATTTGGCAGGGTTTCCCTGTTAGTTTATTTACAAATACCAAAATAGTATAGCCTTTATGAATTAAAACATCTTCCTTATAAATTTCATATTGGTATTTGATTTTAATACCAGGCTTTTCTGAAATACTTAATTTAATCAATAATTCATCATCATAACGTGCAGGCTTCAAATATTTAGAGCAATTTTCCAGCACAGGCATAATAACACCCTGCTCTTCTATTAATTTATAGCTTAAACCCTGACTTCTGATAGCCTCTACCCTTGCAACCTCATAATAAGTAGAGTAATTACCATAATAGCAATAACCCATCTGGTCAGTTTCTGCATAACGCACTCTTAATTTATGTTCAAATTGATACATAATTATTTATAAATTCTGGCCTTATTCAATGCGCTTTGATATTCTCTTGCATTTCTATTATGCTCAGCTAAATTAGTAGCAAATGCATGGTAACCGGAAAAATCTGACTTTGCGCAAAAATAGATATATTTATGCTCTTCCGCATTCAATACAGCATCTATAGAATTTATTTCCGGCAAATTGATAGGTCCCGGAGGTAAGCCTCTGTATTTATATAAATTATATGGAGATTCTACTTCCTTGTGCACATTGAGTACCCTTTTAATCGTAAAATCACCCATTGCGTAAACCAAAGCAGGATCTGCCTGCAATGCGATCCCTCTTTCCAGCCTATTTAGGTACACACCTGCAATTTTAGGTCTTTCATCCGCTTTAATACTTTCAGCTTGCACAATAGAGGCCAAAATACTCACCTTTTGTGGGCTCAGCCCAAGTTTTTTCGCTTTTTGTTTTCTTTCCTCTGTCCAAAACTTTTCATACTCAGTATGCATTCTATCAAAAATCCCTTCTTCTGAAGTAGTGTAGTACATTTCATAAGTATTGGGAATAAACATTGTCATGATATTATCATTTGTAAAACCATAACTGTTTATTAAGGAATCCTTATTGAGTAATGAAAGGAATTCAGTAGAATCTGCCTGTAATCTTACTGTAATCTTGCTAGCCAATTCAGACTTTAACCGCACATTATTAAAAGTAACTCTGGTGGGGGTTTGAATACCGGCTCTGAGCATCCTAATGGCCTGAAGATTGGTCATATCTTTCTCTAGCAGATATAAACCGGGCTTCATATTTTCCTGATAATCAAGAATTTTAGCCACAAAGCTAAAAGACAACATATCATTTACAATCCCTTGGTTATACACCACATCTTGTAAATCTTTAAATGTCATTTCCTCACTAATCAAAATAGTCTGATCGCCTTTTTCTACCAAAATATTTTCAGTAAAAAAAACCTGGTAAAAATAAAATACAAATCCTGTTACTAGAACAGAAAATACAATTACAAATGCTACTAAAAATTTATTTCTTTTCATATATGGGTTTAGTCAATCGAAAGGATTAACAATAGGTAAAATCTAATAATTTCAAATTATTCAAATCAAAGCACAAATTTACTGATTTTGTTTTTAACGCCACCTTAAAAACTGTGGTTTACTTACCAAAGAAAAGTAATTAGCTTACTTTTATTACATCAACCCATTCACATTGAGTGGTAAAAAGAAAATTAACTGGCTTTTTAAGTTAAAAAAAATATAAATGAGCTTTTGCATTAATATTAGCCTTCCTTTTCCTGCAATTTTATTAATATTGTATATGGCTGCAGAATTTATTAAACTTTACGAAGAAAACCCTGATGAGAGGAAAATTAAGCATATTGTTGATTTACTAAAAAACGGTGCGGTAATAATATATCCTACAGATACTATCTATGGCTTAGGCTGCGATTTAACCAATCGAAAAGCAATAGATAAATTGTGCTGGGTGAAAGGCATAAAACCAGGTAAAATAAATTTATC
>JBBSPJ010000282.1:0-5930 GCA_038258905.1 Cytophagales bacterium | reverse complement strand
GTACTAAATTACGGAGTTACTTCTGATTTTATAGCAGAAGTACCTGTACAAAACCCTGAGGATGGTACTACAGTTTTTAAGCAAAGTAATATCGATGACCAGCTAAATTATAGTGCTACAGCAGTCGTGCCTTATCAGCCACTTAAATGGTGGGCAGTCAATGCTAATTTCACAGTGTTCCATCAAGAGTTCTCTACTTTTTTAAATAATGAGAAGGTAGAAAGAAAAGCTACAACCGGCATGGTACAATTAGCGAATACCTTTTTATTACCTGCAGACTATAAAATTGAAGTAAATGGAGATTACCGGTCTAACACCGTATGGGGACTGTACTCCATAGGTGCACAATGGGGTATAGATTTTGCCGTGAAGAAAAGCTTTTTTGATAAGAAATTAGAAGCTTCTATCAATTTGAATGACATTTTCCGCACCAGGCAGTTTGTTGGTAATGCTAATATTCAAGGAAATATTAATGAAATCAACCAATATTTTGGTCAGCAAAGTATTGGGTTTTCATTAAGATATAGATTTAGCAAAGGAGAAGAGTTTAAAGCCAAACAAAGAAATACTAATTTGGAGGAGTTAAACAGAGCTGGTGGTTGATTTTTCTAAAACTTAAAATATAATTTCAAGGAGATGGACAATTATCGTTCATCTCCTTTGTTATTTGTATGAGATAAATAAAAAAATTAATTTCAAATCCAACTCATTTTTAAAATTGTCGTAATTTGGATAGGATTTTGTTAGCATGGATATAAATATAAAAATATGAAATCAAATCTCAAAACAGTAATTATTGGATTTATAGGAGGGCTTGTTGGAGCTTTCGTTATTTTAAAAACAATACCAATTGAAAATATTGCAGTGGGTACTTACGCTGTTGAATCTTATGCAATACCTAGCCAAATGGCAAATTATAAGTCCGAGGAAGTAGCGGATGAGACAAGGCTTTTGCCCAATGAAGATTTTGTATTAGCATCGAAAAAAAGCACTGAAAGTGTAGTTTATATTAAAACTGTTTCTGAAAGGTATGGCCGTAGTTCCTGGTTGGATATGTGGTTAGGCAGCAGTGGTGCTAATATGCAACAGGTTGGCTCTGGGTCTGGTGTTATTTTTAAAGCAAATGGGTATATTCTTACAAATAACCATGTAATTGAAGATGCTGACAATATTGAAGTTGTATATAATAAAAGGCAGTATGTAGCTAAGTTGGTAGGGAGAGACCCTTCAACTGATTTAGCAGTGCTTAAAATAGAAGCCGATAACCTACCCACCCTTGAAATAGGTACCTCAAGAGATTTAGAGGTAGGAGAATGGGTATTAGCGGTGGGTAATCCTTTTAATTTAAATTCTACTGTAACCGCCGGAATAGTAAGTGCTAAAGGAAGGGAACTCAATATTTTGAAAAGTAATTTCCCCATTGAGTCTTTTATACAAACAGATGCGGCTATTAATCCGGGCAATAGTGGAGGGGCATTGGTGAATACCAGAGGCCAGCTAATAGGTATCAACACAGCTATTTTATCACAAACCGGATCTTATGCAGGTTATGGGTTTGCTGTGCCTATTGATATTGCACGTAAAATTGCTGAAGATTTAATCGATTTTGGCATAGTACAGAAAGCCTTTATCGGTGCCGATGTTACCGCGCTTACTCCAGAAATAGCAGATAGAATTAATGTAGAGAATTTAGATGGGGTAGTGATAAGCTATATTCAACAAAATGGCGCTGCAGAAAAAATAAATCTTCAGAAAGGGGATATCATTAGAAAAATAAATGGAAAACTCATTAAATCTCATGCAGAATTTGAAGAAACCATCAGTATGTTTTCTCCGGGAGATAAATTGCTTTTGACCTATGAAAGAGATGATAAAACCATTCAAAAAGAAATGATTTTAACCAATAGTGAAAATACTACGGAGAGCCTTAACAGAATTGCTTATTTTTCAAATCCATTAGGTGTGGAGTTTGAGGCCGTACCGAAAGTGGAACTAAACTTATTAGATATTAGCAATGGAATACGCGTTGTAAATATTAAAAATGGATTTTTCAGGAAGCTTAATATTGAAGAAGGCTTTATTATTACTTCCATTAATGATGAGAAAATGGAGGATCCGCAGCAATTAGCCTCAATCTTGGAGGGAATTAAAGGAAAGGTGTTAATACGTGGAGTGAATAAAAAAGGAGTGAAAGGATATTATTCATACTACTTCTAATCAAATAATTTAAAGCCATTCTCTGGTCAATAGAATGGCTTTGATTTTTCTTCTTTTATTTAAAGGAACTCCTCCTCGTTTGTAACGAGGAGGTTTGAGAATAGCTTTTTTAAAGCTGTTTTTGTACAGTAATTTAAGTTTTTAAAAGATTGAGAATTCCCAAATCCCTTTACATAAATGAGTTAAGAATACTTTTAATCGAAAACTCAATTGTCCTAAGAATTTCTAATCTTCAATAAAGCTTTCATGATTTCTCAACTTAGTGTCTGCCTTTTCTTTAGTTATTTCCAATTTATTATCATCCGCAATATAGCTATCCATCAATTTATTTAAATCAGGCTGACCTGCATTTACCCATGCTGTATACCAGAAATCTCCAATCATTTTAATGGAATTACGCATTTGCCTTTCTACTTGTCCGGAAAGTGCCATGTGGTAAGCCTGTGAAAAGTCTCTGGAATAAACCTTCATATTTACATTGCCGCGCAATTCAGAACTATATTTTTCATCTGCTTTAAATTTTTTCGTGAGTTGTTTTTCAATATTGAATACAGAATCTAAACATAAATGTGCTTGTTCTACAGCTTTCCATATGGCTAATTGAGTGTTGTCAATGTAATTAGCCTGACCTACAAAAAAATCATACTCATCAGCGTATAATTCAGGAAGTCTTGATTCCCAAAAACCATGAATACCATATTGTGCGGTTAACTGACCATTATAATTAGCTGTGGTATGCAGGGGAACATTAGCATCTGCAATATAATGGCCTAAATCGGCAGATAGCCTTAAAATTTTAAGGGCATCTTGTTCTTCAAAGGCTTTAGTGAGTTGGTAAGTAGTAAATTGCACATGCCAGGGAACTATTCCATGTGCCATTAGTGTGTCTTCACATAATTCTTCTACAGCATCAAACCAGTAACGAGGTAATTTGTAAACAGCACTATCACCATACTTATCAAGATCAATAAAATGCCTCGGTGCCTCTCCCTTTACTGCATAGCGTCTCCTATCCGGGTTTACCGCGTTTTCAGTAATATACTGAATATGATGCTTGTAAAAGCTGAGCATCTCCGGCGGAAGAGTAAATACAGCTATTCTGTTAATTTTTTGATGTGCGAAAAATCCCCATTGATTGCGCTTAATATTATTAAAAGAAAGGACCAAAAGTAAAAATGGGGATAGAAATAAAAGTAGGGACTTCTTCATGGCTGAAATATTTTTTGAATTTTTAATTTATAAAAATATTTCTGATTATTAAAAATAAGTGCCTTAATTGAATGGAATTAATCTTTAAATAACCATTTTTTTATAGAAATTCATCTCTGATAATATTTAAATTGTAAATTGGTTTTGTTAAATAGCTTGAAAACCATTACATTTGCAATCCTAAAAAGAAAGAAGAAATTACATTTGAATATATAAACACATGGCAAATCACAAGTCAGCATTAAAAAGAATTCGTTCAAGCGCTTCAAAACGTTTAAGAAATCGTTATCAGGCGAAAACTACTCGTACTTATGTGCGTCAGTTAAGAGCTACTACTGATAAAACAAAAGCAGAAGAATTGTTGAAAAGTGTTACTTCAATGTTAGATAAATTAGCGAAGAAGAACATTATTCACAAAAAGAAAGCTGATAATAACAAATCGAAATTAGCTAAATTCGTTTCTAGCTTAGCTTAATTTTTTTGCTTTAAATTTATTTAGAGCCTCAACTATATCAGTTGAGGCTTTTTTAGTTTGTAACAATTTTATATCTTCTCGCTTCAATCAAATTATTGTACATGCAAGAAGAATATAAGCCGGCTTCTACCATTAAAACATGGGCAGAAGCCGACCGTCCCCGTGAGAAACTCCTTTTAAAAGGGAGGGATGTTTTAAGTGATGCCGAATTAATTGCCATTTTAATTGGATCAGGCACGCAGTCTTTATCAGCTATAGATGTTGGTAAAAACATACTTTCAGCCGTGAAACACGACCTAAACGAATTAGCTAAATTTACGGTAAAAGATTTAATGAAGTTTAAGGGAATAGGGGAAGCTAAGGCTATTTCTATTATTTCAGCGCTTGAATTAGGTAGGCGAAGAAAAGAAGCCGGGATAAAGGAAAAGCCTAGAGTTACTTCTTCCCTTGATGTTTTTGAGATGTTAAAGCCTCATTTATTAGATTTGCCACATGAAGAGTTCTGGATTATAATCTTAAACAGAGCTAATCAGGTACTGAGAATGAAGCGTGTGAGTAGTGGTGGGATTACCGGCACAGTGGCAGATGTGAAAATGATATTTAAAGAAGCCATTGAAAACCTGGCATCTGGGATTATTTTGGCTCATAATCATCCGTCAGGAAATAACAGGCCTAGTGATCAGGATATTCAGCTCACTAAAAAGTTAAAACAGTCTGGAGTTATTCTGGATATACCAGTTTTAGATCATGTTATTTTTGCACAAGATAAATTTTATAGCTTTGCCGATAATGCGATGCTTTAATATATAGCAGTTTAATAATTCGATACTTATTTACGATTATTTAATAATTAAAAATTAAAATGGACAATAACCCTGAAATTAGCGGTAAATATTTAGGCACTATTACAGAGGATTTTGTATTTGTTTCTGATACTTTGAAAGAGGCGTCTTATGCAGTAAGAAAAAGAGGTTTTTCTGATTTCCCTATTTTCCCAATTTGCAAGGTAGAACAGCCAATTGGAAAATTATTGATTGGTGCCCAGGAACTCAATTTGAAATGGAATTATCATATCACTTATTTGGATGAGTTTGTGCAGAGAGAAATTATTGCAGCTGATAAAATGGAGGATTTTAAGGCCAATTATAAAGACCCTGACGAGTTCTGTTGCCTCTTTGTAATAGATAATAACTTCACCAACTTTGTTTTTATTCCTTATCCGGAGGATTAATTTAATTGGTTCTACCACAAATTTAATGGAAAGTTATAAATTCAGAATAAGTAAGTTTTCGAGATAAATTTTGTCATCATTTTTGTTTTCCTTGCTGCGCCGGAACAAAAATGCCGCCAAAATCGTGGAAATAGGTTACGAGATATACCTAGGGCTCTGCCCCAATGCTATTAAGTTAGGCTAATTTTAGCTTTTTAAATTATCTTTCTTTCAGCTTTTCTATTTTATAATGCTAAATATTCGATTTTCATTTTTCTGAAATTTATTTTGGGCAATATGATTCTACCCTTTGAAGTTTAAAAGAGGCAGGGTTGGGCGATATGTCGGGTGGCAACTTAGTTTTTAATCAATTATTTATCAAAATGAGTAATTTTTCTACTTTTACCACCCCTTACGATATCTCTTTCAAAAATTCTATCTGGAATGATAGCTACTATGGAGGTTGATATCTCATCTACGAGGTGATTTAACCATTGTTTGATCCTTTTCAACATCAAGAAACTTATAATTTTCTCTCTTACAAAGCGGTAAGCATTTTTCCAATTATATTTGTAGCGATATCGACAGTTTTTCTTTTTCTTTTTGATTTTTTGATTGGCTATTCCTCCAGTCAATCCTATAAGGTTCATACAGAATAAATGTGCATAAAATTCTTGGAAAACACCTTCTGGTTTCTTACAGCCAAACTGCTCAATTTTCATTTTAGGCTTTAAATTCTTAAACCCTTCTTCCACTCCCCATCGTAAGTGATATAATTCTGATAAATCCTGGGATGTAATTTCTTGTTGATCATATAAG
>JBBSPJ010000281.1:0-6003 GCA_038258905.1 Cytophagales bacterium | reverse complement strand
TCTGGTTTAGTTGCTTTCCATTGGGCCTGGCCTTTATCAAAAAATGAGGCTGCCCAGGTAGACATTCTATTTACCATAAAATCAGTCCAGTTGGCGCCACTTACTTCTGTAGCTATATCTGATACTACTGCTATTTTACCAGTGGTGTTTTCAGTTTTAGATATATTTATTTGTTGCAAAAAACTCTTAGCATCTAGCTTAGAAAATTCCTTTTTATTTTTTAAAACCTCATTAATATCATTCAATGTCATCTTCCCTTGCTCTATTGCTTCTAGATAATAGGAAACAGGAAGAGTGGATTGAATTCCTGCCAAGTTAGATAGTTGTTGGGCTGTATATTCAAAAGTTTGATTTGTAAGGCCTAAATAAGGATTTACTGCAACAAAATTTTCTAATGGCCATAAAGGGGCTATTTTTTTGGAGGCTTTTTTTAATGCTTCTATTATAATTTTTTTATTATTCTGAGTCGGTATTTCAGTATAGTTTATGATATGGTTATTCAACATTTTTTAAAATTTAAGGTCATTAAAAGATTTACAATGTTTGATTTTTTAATTAAATATTAGCACTATCTGATATAGCTTTATCATTGCCTGCTGATTTCTTATAATATAAGGCACCCACTAAGCGATCGTAGAAAACATTAGCATATAGTCCGTTGCGGAAATGAATAGCTAGTTTATTCCACCTTGCTGTGTTGCTGACAAAAGGCGCAATCATTTGAATTAAAATTACCACCAAGAATATAATTAATATAGTTAAAATCAACCCGGTAATTATTAATGAAGGCTGACCTAAAGGAGGGATTTGTCCTGTCAAAAGGTGGTTTATTCCAGACTCTAGGCTAAAAAAAGAGATGGCGACTAAAAAGGTAAGCAAGCTTGCTTGTAGTAACCCTTTCAAGGTATTTATGACAGGTATCACTTTAGAAATGAAGATAGAGAGACCCATTACTATTACAGCACCTACAGCCACTAAAGCTAATTCTTCTACCGGATCAATCCCCCAAATTAAGGCAAGCCCTATAAAAACTATTAGCGCTAAAAATATGCTATTTAAGGACTGGAATAGATTTCCCTTCTTAGCTGTTGTTGATATTCGGGATGCTTTCAGCACATCTATCACACTGCCGGAGGAAAGGAATGCATGAGCTTTGTAAAAAGAATGAGCTACCAAGTGTAATATTGCAGCTGAGTATACTCCGAAGCCACACATAAGCAAACTGAAACCCATGTGTGAAATGCTGGAATAGCCTAATGCAGTTTTTACCGATGTTTGGGTCAGGTAAGAAATTGAAGCGAATAAAGCAGTAAAGCCTCCAAATACGATAAGTACAATAGGAGCATATTGTGCACTACTCATTACAAATGCCATTCTAGCCACTAAAAATGGCCCTGCATTTAGTAAACCAGCATGCAGTAATGCAGAAACCGGTGTAGGTGTTTCCATCACTTCTACAAGCCATCCGTGGGTAGGAAATAAAGCTGATTTTAAGATGGCAGCAAAAGCAATGCATATTGCTGTTATTTCTAATAATAATGGAGTATTAGAAATGGCAAGTTCTTTTATTCCTGAGAAAATACTTTCAAGATTACCCGTACCAAACTGATTGTAAAGCAAAATGCAGGCCGTTAGCAAAAAGAGATCACTAAGTCGTGCAGCTATGAATTTTTTACGCGCTGCAATAATAGCTCCGGGCCTTTCAGGATAAAAAGTAAGTAGTTTATGGAGGAATAAGCTGGTTAATACCCATGTCACAAATATCATGGCCAAATTTCCTGAAAGTACTAATAATTGCACAGAAGCAATAGTAGCTGCGAGTCTACCGGTAAATACACCTTGTCTTTTATCACCATCCATATAATTGAAACTAAATTTCAAGACAATAAAACCTATAAGGTTAATCATGGTGAAAATTAAAATGCTAAGTGCATCTAAGCGGATAGATAATCCTAGATTAGAATACCCTATTGTACTACTTTCGAGTAGGCCATTCTGATATACAATACCAGCTCCTATTAAAGCTAATATTATACCCATTAAGGAGACAATTTTACTGATGTTTATTAGCTCTTTTGGCCGAATACCTGGTTGGAATCTTGACGCAATAGCAGTTAACGTAAATAGAACTGGTGATAAAACAACTATTAAAATGATTAAATTTTCAGACATACTATTCAAATAGTTAGTTAGCGTTAAATTAATTCAATTGAGATATTAGTATTAATTTTTAAGGATAGTCCTTCTTCTTTTGCAGATTGAATAATCTCAAGAATTGAATTTCTTGTTTCTTTCAACTCATTTATTTTTTGAACTGAAAATTCATCACGCTTCCCATATCTTTCTTGTGAGCTCCAATCTCTTATATGATGAAGATTGATTTCTTGTTTTATTAAATGAATTAGGATTTCTTTTGCTTCGAAAGTGGAGAACTCCCCTTCTAATAATTTAAAAGCTTGAGTATTAATTGTAGTTGATTCCATAGATGAATAAAAATTTTAAAGTTTCACATAAATTATTTCACAAAAATGCAGCCTTTTATTTATAAATTTTTATTTATATTTATTATATAAACCATAAAATATATTTATGAATTACACTATACATCAACTGCAAATATTTCTTAAGGTGGTTCAAACCAAAAGTATTACGAAAGCTTCAGAGGAGCTTTTTATGACCCAGCCTGCTGTTTCAATTCAGCTTAAAAACTTACAGGATCAATTTGATTTGGCGCTTTACGAGGTGTTAGGAAGAAAACTTTACATTACAGAATTTGGTAAAGAGATTGCTGAAATAGCAGAAAGGGTGATGGACGAATTGAATACCATAAATTATAAGACGGAAGCTTTTAATGGTATTACCACTGGTAAGCTAAGAATTTCCTCTGCCTCTACCGGTAAGTATGTCATCCCTTTTTTTTTAGAGGGATTCCTGTCTCAACATTCGGGAGTAGACCTTATATTAGACGTTACTAATAAAAGTAAAGTAATTCAAAGTCTTAAAAATAATGAAATTGACTTTGCTTTGGTATCAGTTCTACCTGAATTTTTAGAAATAGAGGAAGAACTATTAATTGAAAATAAGTTATTTCTTATTGGTAATCATCCCAATAAAATAATTAACAAACCTCTAATATACAGAGAGGAAGGATCTGCTACGCGGAGGGCTATGGAGCAATTTTACGGAATTCAGAGAGGCAAGGATAGAAAAAAAATGGAGCTAACCTCTAATGAGGCAGTAAAACAAGCTGTTATTGCTGGCCTTGGCAATTCTATAATGCCCTTGATAGGAATTCAAAACGAATTGTTGAATGAGCAGCTTTATATTCTCCCTAAGAAAGGCTTGCCGGTAACAACTAAATGGCGGCTAATATGGCTTAAAGGTAAAAGATTATCACCGGTCGCTAATGCATATCTTAACTTTGTAAGGCAGAAAAAAGAGGATATTTTAAAGGCTAATTTTCAATGGTATATAAACTATGTATAATTGAGATTACAAGAATTCATTAATTTATTGTTTTACTCACCGACAAAAAAATCCCAGATCACCTCATTGGCATTTAAACTTGTCGTGTTTTCACCTATAACAGCATTTGGGAGAAAGGAATCCGAACCCGGCCAATGATGGCCATGACCGATCAAAGCCAGCATTTTTAGCTGGTTGTCGATTGAACATTCAAATTGATAAGTTCTGATATCTTGCTGAGCATTCGTGGTGAATTGATTTTCGCAGTTCAGCAGTATAGTCCATCTTACAATCATCTCTTCTACATCAGGTTTGGTGCCTGCATAAGAGTTGCCTATAAATATATCCCCACCTTCAAATGGATTGAGAGGGTCCTCGGTGCCTGTGATATATAATAACCTGGGCAGACTTGAAGTGGGAACTAAATCAGGCATCCAATCCGATCCGGCAACGGGAGCGACTGCACTAAATATTTCAGGATTTTCTCTAGCCATACGAAAAGTCATGCTCGCTCCATTAGAAAAGCCGGTAGCAAAGAACTTCTCACTAATATTAGGAAGTGTATCTTTAATCTGCACAATCATTTTATTGATAAAACCAACGTCATCTACATTTCTTTCTACTGCCCCGATAGCGCTTCTTCCTGAACCATCATTCCAGGTTTGCGGATTATTAGCAAAACTTGCAGGGCTATCCATATCTTCTCTACTACCATCAGGCAAAACCGCTATAAATCCTTTCTCATCAGCAAATGATTTCCAGTTATTGCTTTCAAAAGTCACTTCAGCCTGTCCACCACCTCCGTGAAATATAATAATGACAGGATAAATTTTCTGCACGTCATAACCTTGAGGTATATAAACTAAATATTGTCTATTTAAAACATCATGGGTCAAAGACAATCTGTAGGTGCCTTTCTCCCAATTATTAGCAGCCAAATCCTGATTTACCTGGCAAGAAAAGAGAAGTAGAATAGAGACTATATAAATCAAAAGGCTATTTTTCATATTCATTTAATTAATCATCCATAAACTCATCAGCAGTTTGATTCCAGTCGGCCCACTCCATAATATTGGATAGTTCCTCATTAATGAATTCAATTTCAAAAAAATCAGGATCAAATTCATCCCCTTCCATAAAACCATAAAAGTCCATTATATCATCTTTATCTGGTTGAATATCATTAGCAATAATATTTAAGAAATGTTCGTAACCCGGTATCCCACCAATATTTTCGGGAGGACAAGCTTTTGCACCATCTATACAAAAAGGAATGCCTGTGAATAATTCTATTTCTTTTTGAGTAGGTTGCTGAAAAGTAATTTGGTGCCACCAATCATCTCCGAAATCATACCAATAATAAAAAGTTTGACCATCAGTAATTTTATAAAAATCAGAGAGTTTTACCCTATCTGCCTTTTCTTCTTGAGGAGCTGCATCAAAACTGAAGCTTTCTTCAATTTCAGGTAATCCTGCCTTTATATTGGCACCCCTTCCTTTTTTATCCATAAAACTAAATAAATGTTGCATCATCCAACCCATGGCCTCTTGGCATACTAAATGAAATTGCAACATATTGATATCTGCAGGTACTAAAACCACTCTATAAATATCAGTGTCTTCCAAATGGATTTTTACTTTAAAAGGATCTTTTTTTATAGGGATCACGCTCATTACTTGATTGTGTTTAATTGGCTAATTTATTGCATCACTAAGTTATCAATTTTTTCACTTAATAAATACAAGTCATTCTTAATTTAGGTGCTTTTAAGCCACTAAACTATTTATGATTGGTAATAATTTTAAAATTGACACCATTAATTTTTTATCTGCCTTCTCTTACTTAATTTTGCAGACAATGGACGCAATTCAAGAAACAAACTTTCAACTACCCAATCAAACCACCTTTTATAGAGGCAAAGTGAGGGATGTATATACAACACCTACCAAAGTGGTGATGGTGGCTACTGACAGGCTTTCTGCTTTTGACGTAGTGTTGCCAAGAGCCATTCCATTTAAAGGACAAGTACTTAATCAAATAGCGGCAAAATCTCTCAATGCTACACGTGATCTAGTGCCTAACTGGTTGGAGGAAAGTCCGGACCCAAATGTGAGTATTGGAATTAAATGTGAGCCTTTCCCAGTGGAAATGGTTATTAGAGGCTATTTAGCAGGGCACGCATGGAGGGAGTATAAATCTGGAAAAAGAACTATCTGCGGTGTGCCATTACCTGAAGGATTGAAAGAAAATGATAAACTGCCTCAACCTATCATCACTCCAACTACTAAGGCGCATGAGGGCCATGATGAAGATATCTCCAGAGAAGAAATTTTGAAACAAAACATAGTAAAAGAAAGAGATTATGTTAGGCTTGAGAATTATACCTTCGAGTTATTCAATAGAGGGTCAGAAATCGCCCAGAAAAACGGATTGATTTTGGTAGATACTAAATATGAATTTGGTAAAGCCAATAATCAAATATATTTGATAGATGAAATACATACTCCGGATTCTTCCCGTTACTTCTACGCAGATTC
>JBBSPJ010000280.1:0-6011 GCA_038258905.1 Cytophagales bacterium | reverse complement strand
TTGATGCTTTAAAAGCTGAGGATATTGCAGATTTAATTTTATTTATGGTAACGCGACCTGCACATGTAAATTTAGCAGACGTACTTATTTTCCCAACAGCTCAGGCAACCTCTACCATGGTCAATAGAGGATAGTATTTTTTAATTCCTCAATTGACACTTTAGTCGAAGCGAATTGCCTTAATTGGATTCATTTTACTTGTTAACCAGGTAGGAATGATTAAAGTGACTGCCACTAAAAACAATACCAAAAGGTTTAAACCAATAATGGCCAAAAAATTCCATTCTATAGGAACAAAACTCATGTAATAATTCTCCTGATCGAGAGGAATCAGTTTGAAATAATATTGCAATGCACATAACCCTAAGGCAATAAAATTGCCCCAAAATAAACCTTTAACAGTAAGGCGAAGTCCACTGTAAAAGAATATCTTCCGAATAAAACTGTTCTTTGCTCCCAAGGCTTTCAATAGGCCGATCATTGGTGTACGCTCCATTATTAAAATAAAAATTACCGCTACCATATTAAAACAGGCTACAAAGAGAATGAGTCCCAAAAATAATTTGACATTTTGATTTAGCAATTTAAGCCAATCAAAATACTGAATATATTTTTGACTGATTCTATTAACATATTGATCGCTTTCTATAGCAGAAAAAATTAATTCTTCTGCCAATAATTCATCTTCTGAATTATGAAGAAAAATTTCATATCCTCCTACCTGATCTTCATTCCAGTCATTTAATCTTTGAATCATTCTTAAATCTCCAATAATTAGCTTCTCATCAAAGTCCTCCATACCAGTTTGGTAAATTCCCACAATTTCTAATTGCCGGTATCGAGGTGGATTCTGCACAAAATACATCAACACCTTTTCATTTAAATCTAATAAAAGTAAATCAGCAATTTTTTGGCTAACAATTACTTCTGTGGAATAATCAGCATTACTTAAATTAGGAAACCGGCCAGCTACCAGATTAGAAGCAAATGAGGACGTGTCATAATCCTGACCTATACCCTTTAGTAGAACGCCTTCTACTGCCTCATCTGTTTTTAATAAACCCGCTTTAAAGGCAAAAGATTGTACTTGGCGCACAAGAGGGTACTGGTTAAAATTATTATAAAACTCCGTATCAGTAGAAATGGGAGACTCTTCAAATGAATTACTAAGGGTGTATTTTGTTACCTGCAGATGTCCTGCAAAACTATAAACCTTTTCTTTTATAGTTTTTTGAAAACCACCCATAATTAGAATAGATACCAACATAATAGCTAAGCCAATGGCCACACTTATAACCGCTATACTGTGTATGCTACCAGAAAATTGTCCTACTTTGGAGTTTAGCGTACGTTTTGCTATAAAATCAGGGAGATTCAAGATATTCCGTTAATTTTGATTTATGATTCGAGGTGCAAATTACAATATCATTGGCAAAGTCATTATTATCTTATGCCTTATTTTTCCTTTTAGCTTAATTGCTTGTGAAAAATCAGAAGATAAAAAACAGGAAAATGATACAAAGCAAGAAATTATTATACCCGGTGCTCATCAAATAGGTAAATACCTGCCTATGCTTACAGGGAAATCCATCGCTTTAGTGGTAAATCAGACCTCTACTATAGAAAATACCCATTTAGTAGACACCTTAAAAAGCTTAGGGGTAAATATTAAAACAGTTTTTGCTCCTGAACACGGTTTTAGAGGCGATGCCGATGCAGGTGCTGTGGTAAAATCAGGTAGGGATGAAAAAACCGGTTTACCCATTATTTCCTTATATGGCAAAAACAAAAAACCATTACCTGAGCAATTAAAAGAAATTGACATTGTTATTTTTGATATTCAAGATGTAGGCACAAGATTTTATACTTATATAAGTACAATGCATTATGTGATGGAGGCCTGTGCAGAGCAAGATAAAAAATTAATTATTCTGGACAGACCCAATCCAAATGGTATGTACATTGATGGCCCTGTGCTTAAAATGCAAAACAAATCATTTGTAGGGATGCACCCCATCCCTATTTTGCATGGATTAACAGTGGCCGAATTGGCTTTGATGATTAATGGGGAGAAATGGTTGAACCAGGAACTCACCTGCGAGGTAGAAATAATTAAAGTAGCTAATTACTCCCATGACAAAAGCTATTCTCTACCCATTGCACCCTCTCCTAATTTACCAAATGACCTCAGCATAAAACTATATCCAAGTTTATGTTTGTTCGAAGGCACTGTAATAAGTGTTGGTCGCGGCACCCTCAAGCCTTTCCAGCAAATTGGTCATCCAGATTTAACTAAATTTAATCATGAATTCACACCCGTTTCTATTGAAGGAGCTAGCAGTTACCCTCCTTACAAAAACCAGAAATGCTACGGGCAGCTTTTTCAGCAAGACAGTATACAGGGTGGATTTAATTTAAAGTATTTAATAGATATGTACACTGCATTCGATGATCAATCAACGTTTTTCAATAGTTTCTTTATCAAGCTAGCAGGAACCGGCCAATTACAGGAACAGATTATTGCAGGATTTAGCGAAAATGAAATTAAATTAACCTGGAAAAAAGATTTAGAAGATTATAATAAGCTTAGAAAAAAGTATCTTCTCTATCAATAAAATAATCTACCTATCTATAAAACATTTAAGTACTCAAAAATAATTTACTATACTTGATATTGTAAATTTCTTATAGGATGTTTAATACTATTTTAGGTATTTTTTATAATAATTCTTGCATTATTGAATCAATTAAAAAAATAGAATCATGCATCAAATCCATCAAAATTATTAATTTCTTACATTGAAAATAAAAAGTTTATTTTTGCAAATTCCAACTTTTTACAGCCGTTTTATCGTCCTATTAATACATTTTAATACATTTAATGATTAATTTTACGCCATTATTGTAAAAAAATTTAAATTCATTACATGAATATGATTATTTTTTATGATATTTAATTGAAAATAAGACTATTAACCTATGAACCTGCAGGCATTAGTTAAATACAACCAAGACATCAAGATACTTTTGGTGGCGATAGGCTATTTTCTTTTCGCGCGCCTCGGATATTTTTTTGTATTTCAAGATATTTATATTTTACCTACATGGCCGCCCTCAGGATTAGCACTTGCTTTTATCATTATTTTGGGAAGAAGGATGTGGCCGGGTATCACAATAGGTGCCTTATTAGCCAATATATTAGCCTATTGGAATTCAAGTGAGCTGGAATCTAACTCAATTATTTTACTTTCTGCCATAATAGCCACCGGCCATACTTTAGAAGCTTTATTAGGTAACTATTTAATAGAAAAATGGGTAGGTAAAAAAGAGCATTTCAATAAAACCGTTAATGTTTTCAGATTTTTAATAATTACCCTCACTATCTCTTTGGTAAGTGCCTTAATTGGTACAAGCGCTCTATATTTTCAAGGCTTATTTGAAGTAAGCGAGTATTTACAAAGGTTTGTTTCGTGGTGGGTAGGAAATTTAGTCGGTATTTTATTATTTACGCCTTTTATACTATCCTTTCAGGAAAAAATTGTTAGAAAAGTAACCAAGGCCAATATTTATGAAATGGTTTTTTTCGCAGTAGCCATTGGTACAATCATTTTTATATTAAAAAATGAATATTTAAGAAATCCACTACAGCAGGCTATTCCATTTTTAGTATTGCCCTTTCTATTATGGTTAGCCTTCAGGTTCCACTTATTTATTGCTATGTTAGGCACCATCTGCATTGCTTTATTGGCTGTATACCTAACTACTCATAATATGGGGCCTTTTGTAATGCAAGATTCTTCTAATGCTATGCTACTCTTGCAAATATTTATTGGGGTAATTACTATTTCTACCATTGTATTGTACGCAACAGAAAAAGAAAGAACTAATACGCAAAAAGCATTGGAATTATTAAATGGTTCATTAGAAGAAAAGGTTAAAGTAAGAACTGAGGAACTAGTTATAGAAAACACCAATAGAAAAGAAACTGAAAAAGCGTTACAAGCATCTAATATAGAGCTAAGGAAAATTAATTCGGAATTAGATAATTTTGTTTATAGAGTTTCGCATGATTTAAGAGCTCCAATAGCGAGCATGCTAGGTTTATTAAATCTGGCCAAAAGCGATCCCAATGATGAGCTAAAAAGGCTTTACCTTGACAAGGTGGAGCAAAGTGCAAAGCTACAAGATAACTTTATTACTGAAATTCTGGATCAATCCAGAAATGCCCGCTTGGATGTTAAAAAAGAGCCTATTCAATTTAATAAAATAATTAACGACACATTTGATCAGCTGAAATATGCAAATCCTGATGATGTGATCAAGAAAAATCTCACTATACATGAGGATGTCCCTTTTATTTCCGATTCGTGGCGTTTAAAGGTTATTATGAATAATTTGCTTTCCAATGCTATTCGATATAGGAATGGTAGAGAACCCGTTATCGACATTGACGTAAAGGTAGATAAAAAGCACGCAATGATAAAAATACAGGACAATGGCAGAGGAATTGGTCCGGAGCATATTCAAAAGGTATACGATATGTTCTATAGAGCCACTGACGATAATGCCGGTTCTGGGTTAGGGTTATACATCGTAAAAGAAACAATTATTAAACTCAATGGTGATATTAAGATAGAATCTCAGGTTGGAAAAGGCACTTTAGTTACTTTGGATTTGCCTACTTTAGCCAATTAAAGATTGTATTTTATCTGTTTGCTACTATATCAGCACTTTATTTTTTAACCAGTGCCAATATAATTTCTTAAATAACACCCCTATGCAGCTGAATGCTGACCAGCTATTATCTTCCACCCTATTGTAGAATATAATGGAGCTTCGGGAAAGTCTGTTCGATTAAGAATAGCGAAAAAACTAAACCAAATCACTATTTTCTACTACAATAAAAGTCCTGTTATCTCCTTTGAAGTTTAATTGTCAGCCAAAGTCTGGCTTCCTTTCTACAATTCGACTACGCTCCTCACTCAATATTGTGCTTGGTGCCTTATGTAGCGCGTCACACTAAAAAAAATTACTTCCAATCCGTATTAGTAATCCAATCTTTTAATTCTAAGGCACAGGAATTCTCTTAACTGTTAATACCAAACATATTCATTATCCCCATTCAATACCTTCTCAGTAAGAAAATTTAAGCAAAAAAAAGTCGACCGAAGCCGACTTTTTCTGTGATCAATATAAAATTCTATTAATTTAAAGTAAATCTGATTGGTATAACTCTTTGAGATCGAACTGCTCTACCTCTTTGCTTGCCAGGATTCCATTTCGGAGCATTTTTCACTACTTCAACAGCTACTTCATCACAACCTCCACCTATACCTTTTACGGCTTGCACATCGGTTAATGAACCATCTCTCTCAATTACGAATTGAACGAAAACAACTCCTTCAATCCCCATTCTTTGTGCTTGTCTAGGGTATTTATCTTGCAATTGCCCCCCTACATAGTCATAAAATGCCTGAATTCCACCTTTAGGTTCCGCTTGTTGTTCAACAATCTGGAATACTTTATCTACATCCTCTTCAGGAGCAGCCTCTTCAAAAACCATTTGTTCGATTTCTGAATCCTCTGTCATCTCTAAATCTAGATCTAAATCAATATCTTCTTCAATTTCCTCTTCATCTGGTATTTCAATGATTTCTGGTAATTGAACTTTTGGTGGTGGTGGGGGTGGTTGCTCCGTAGGAGGAATCTCCATTATATCATCCATTATATCATCCACCTGACCTAAATCCATCAAAGGACCATCGTCATACGATTTGTATTCAAAAGCAGCAAAGACCAAAAAAAGTGAAACCACTAGTCCCATCATAAGGAATAATGTCGATTTCTTGTTAATGTCAGCTTTTGGATTCTTTTTTAGTTCCATAATTATCCAGCGTTTGTAATAGTAAAACTATTAAATCTAAAATTAAATTCCAATTTAATAAAAACCTTTAATACATAAAGCATAATTATACTTTATATATTAAATAAAAAATAACCCAACCTGATAA
>JBBSPJ010000279.1:0-6023 GCA_038258905.1 Cytophagales bacterium | reverse complement strand
TTGTTCTCATATCTACTCATTTTATTAAATTATCAACCAAATAAGTTTTTCATTATCTTGAATGAAAAACTCATCCGGTTTCTTCTTTTACAAATCTAAAGCATCCAAAAGTCCCTTTATTTTTGAACCCAGTTGCTCAAACTCTTTGGTAAAGGCCTCTTTTGATGATAATTTACTATTTACACTCACATAAAATTTAATTTTAGGCTCTGTGCCTGATGGTCGGGCAGATATTTTGCTCCCGTCTTCTAAAAAGAACTGCAATACATTGGAAGAAGGAAAATCGATTTTTTGTTTTTCACCAGTACCCAAATCTTTTTCAATTCCTTCTTTATAATCCCTCATTTTGGCTACCGGAATACCATTGATTTCTTTTGGCGTATTTTCCCTGAAGCGGGTCATCATTTGCTTAATCTCTTCACTTCCGGATATTCCTTTTTTGGTAATTGAAATCAAATCTTCACGGTATAAACCGAATTTCATGTACATTTCAATCAGGTAATCGTACAAGGTAATACCTTTAGATTTGGCATAAGCTGTCATTTCTGCAATCATGGCGCAAGCAGCGACAGCATCTTTATCACGCACATAATCACTGATCATATAGCCATAGCTTTCTTCGCCACCGCCTATGAATTTCATTTCACCTTCTAATTCCCTGATTTTTCCGGCTATATATTTAAAGCCAGTTAAAGTATCGAAGCTCTGTACTTCAAAGGAGTCAGCTATTTTATTAATTAGCTCGGTGGTAACGATGGTTTTTACTATAAATTCTTTTCCTGTGTATTTCTTCAATTCACTCCAACGCGTTAATAAATAATAAATCAACATGGAGCCTGTTTGGTTGCCATTCAATAATTCAAACTCATTTTTGGCATTTTTAATGGCAATTCCTACTCTGTCAGCATCCGGATCGGTAGCCATAACAATATCGGCATCTACCTTTTTACCCTTTTCCAGTGCCATTTTCATAGCTTCTTTTTCTTCCGGATTAGGGTAAATTACAGTAGGGAAATTACCATCTGGTTTGGCTTGTTCTTCGACTATATGTACGTTTTTGAAACCAAAATTTTCTAAGGCCTGAGGTACAAGCGTAATTCCAGTGCCATGGATGGAAGAAAAAACAATTTTTATTGACTTGTCTTCATCAGAAGCCTTATCAAATAGGGAAATCTCTTTAATCTTTTCCAGATAGGCTTTATCCACATCTTCACCAATATATTCTATTAAGCTATCATTGCCCTGGAAATGCACATCATCTATTGATTCAATAGCCTGAACTTCATTCATCACATTAACATCATGCGGATCAAGTAGTTGGGCTCCATCATCCCAATAGGCTTTATAACCATTGTATTCCTTCGGGTTATGGGAGGCAGTAAGTACAACACCACTTTTGCAGCCAAAATGGCGAATAGCAAAGGATAAAGATGGAGTTGGTCTTAAGTGTTTGTAATAATAAACTTTTATGCCATTAGCAGTAAAAACATCAGCAACCGTTTTGGCGAAAATATCACTGTTGTTTCTGCAATCATGTGCTATAGCAACAGATATTCCTTTATCGGTAAAGGTTTTGTTCAGATAATTGGACAAGCCTTGGGTAGCCATTCCTAAGGTGTACCTGTTCATCCGGTTGCTTCCTACACCCATAATGCCCCTCAACCCCCCTGTTCCAAATTCTAAATCCTGATAAAAAGATTCTTTGTATTCAGTAGGATTGGTTCTTTGCATTGCCAATATCTCTGACTTCGTTTTATCGTCTACTACTTCACTATCCAGCCATTTTTGCGCTCTTTCCTCAGTTGTCATTTTTAGTTTTTAATAAGGTTATAATAATTTATGATGCTGATTTTTTTTTGGTCTTTTAATTTAACCTAAAGTTTAAAATATCAATTTAAATCGGCTTTTAAAAATATTTTATACGATTTAAATGATAAATGATTGTTTACTCTACAAGTTACCTCTTAATTCCTGTTCTCTTTCTATGGCTTCAAATAAGGCTTTAAAGTTACCTTTACCAAATGATTTTGCGCCCCTTCTTTGAATAATTTCGAAGAAAACAGTTGGCCTGTCCTGAATTGGTTTTGTGAAAATTTGTAATAAATAGCCTTCATTGTCGCGGTCTACCAGTATGTTCAAATCCTTAATAGGCCCCATATCTTCCTGTATTTCGCCTACCCTATCTTTCAAATCATCATAGTAAGTTTCTGGCACATTCAAGAAATCAACGCCTCTTTTCCTTAGTTCAGAGACTGTTGAAATAATGTCGTCTGTGGCAATGGCTATGTGTTGTACGCCAGCCCCTTTATAGAAATCAATATATTCCTCTATTTGAGATTTTTTCTTTCCTTTTGCCGGTTCGTTGATAGGGAATTTAACATATCCATTGCCATTAGAAACCACTTTCGACATTAAAGCAGTGTATTCTGTGGAAATGTCTTTGTCATCAAAAGTAATTAACAGTTTAAAGCCCATCACTTTCTCATAGAATTCTACCCATTTATTCATTTCGCCCCAGCCTACATTACCCACACAATGATCTACGTATTTTAAACCAATCGGACTTGCTTGTAAATTGCTTGATTTTGCTACATAACCTGGCAAGAATGGGCCATCATAATGCGTTCTGTCAACAAAAGTGTGCAACGTATCTCCATATGTATGAATGGAGGCTAGTGTTACTTTGCCATTTTCATCTTCTATCGTTTTGGGTTCTGTATGCGATTTGGCACCACGGCTAGTTGTTTCTTTCCATGAAAGCTCAGCATCATCTACCCAAAGCGCTAATACTTTTACCCCATCTCCATGTTTTTTTACATGTTCAGATATTTCAGAATCAGGCACTAAAGAAGAAGTTAAAACCAGCCTGATTTTACCCTGTTGTAACATGTAGGAGGATCTGTCTTTTATCCCCGTTTCCGGACCTGCATAGGCTTTTAATTCAAAGCCGAAAGCAGTTTGGTAATACATAGCCGATTGTTTGGCATTCCCTACATAAAATTCGATATAATCAGTCCCTTTTAAAGGTAAAAAATCCTGTTCCATGTTATTTCTTTCTTTATTGTGAGTAAATTTTTTATTATGATCAATCTGATCATTTTATCTAAAAATTTATTTTGCACTCCAAATGTGCTTTTCCTTATTATTTTTACGAATTTTTTAAATAATAGTACTTATTTTAATCAAAATTAATTTTTTTAAACTGGAATTGAAATAAAACCGTAATTATTAAGAATTAGTGAACACATTGTTTGGAAGTTCAAGGCAATTACAGGAATTTTACAATTAAGAAAACAAGCCCAAAAAAATAATGATAGATATCAAAAAATTAGACAAAGATTTAACCACTCTCGTGAAGAAAAAAATAGCTTTGAGTAAGTTAAATTATGCTGATAAAGATTATGATCTGATAGAAGAAGAGCTGCATGATCTGGAAGATGATTTTATAGAAAATTTTGGAGAATATTTGGAAGAGGCTTTAGCCCATGTACATGATGAGTTTTGTCCCGACAATGATGTATTATTACCAATTGCTTATCTGGCGGATGAATATATTGTAGAGGGTGATAAAGTAGACGTTGCTCCTGGTCAGGGAGTGTTGGTGGAAGCAGATGATTTTGCCAGTGCTAAAGTTACGTTGGCTTTGGTGCCTAATCCGCCAAGAATAGTTTTACAGGCTGGTAACAACCATAAAGAAGTGGTTTGGCAAGCTAAATAAATTGATTCCGACATTTACGAATGATGGAAGGGCTGACAAGAACTGTTGGCCTTTTTTGTGGTTTAATGTTTAATTAGTATGGATTCCAAAATAGTTAAGTTTGACAGTACTTGTTTATTCTGAAACTAAAGGCTACTCCTATAAATAAAAACTTTACTTTGAAGCAGAGGTTAGATATTGTAATTATTAATTATTGAATACAGCTTTTAAATATGAAAATTTATACCAAAACAGGCGATAAAGGAAAAACATCTCTCTTAGGGGGTTCTAGGGTATCAAAAGCCCACATAAGAATAGATGCCTATGGTAATGTTGATGAACTCAATTCGTGGATTGGATTATTAAGAGATCAGTCGGCTAATAAAAGCAGACATCTATTATTAATTGAAATACAGGATAGGTTGTTTACAATTGGCTCACATTTGGCCAATGAAGGCGGAGAAAGAAAGTTCTCTATTCCTGAAATTCAATATTCTGATGTAGAAAGGTTGGAAAATGCTATTGATGAGATGAATAAGGTTTTGCCTGAAATGAAAAGTTTCGTTTTACCCGGTGGTCACCCCATTGTTTCATACACACATGTTGCACGAACGGTATGTAGAAGAGCAGAAAGAGGAGTAGTATTATTGAACGAATCAGAACCCGTTGAGGAAGTGCTTGTTATCTATCTAAACAGGCTCTCAGATTACTTATTTGTGCTTTCACGCATGCTAAGTCATGAACTTGAGGCCACAGAGGTGCCTTGGGTTCCTAAAAAATAATATTGGAAATGCAGTCGATTTTCACTATTTTTGTACTTTTAAATTAATCCTGATAACCATGCTAGAAACTTTAGAAATATCTGTTAAAAAGGTTGAAAAATCCAAAATCAGCGAGGTTGATTTTAATAATATTCCTTTTGGAAGAATTTATTCAGATCACATGTTTATTGCTGATTATAAAGATGGTGAATGGAGTGATTTAAGAATAGAACCTTACAAGAACCTTTCTTTAGCTCCTGCTTCTAGCGTAATTCATTATGGGCAATCAGTATTCGAGGGTTTAAAAGCTTATAAAACCAAAGCAGGACAGACTGCAATTTTCAGACCTGAAGCCAATGCATCAAGACTCAATAAGTCTGCTGAAAGAATGTGTATTCCAGAAGTTCCGGAAGAGCTTTTTATGCAGGCCCTAAAAGAATTATTGAAGGTTGACAGCGCATGGATACCTGATAAAGCTGGTAACTCCTTATATATTCGTCCATTCGTTTTTGCGATGGATGATTATATCGGTATAAAACCATCCGATTCTTATAGATTTATGATCATTACCTGTCCGGTAAGCTCTTATTATACAGAACCGGTAAAAGTGAAGATAGAAACCACTTTTACTAGAGCCGCCCAAGGTGGAACCGGTTTTGCTAAAGCAGCCGGTAATTATGCAGGCGCTTTATATCCTGCTAAATTAGCACAAAAGCAAGGCTACCATCAATTGATTTGGACAGACTCCAATACTCATGAGTACATTGAAGAATCAGGCACCATGAATATCATGTTTGTGATCAATGATACCCTGATAACTCCTGAAGCGGGCTCTACTATTTTGAAAGGTATTACAAGAGACTCTGTTTTAAAATTGGCTCGTGATTGGGGAATGAACGTGGAAGAAAGAAAAGTTTCGGTAACTGAAATTGTAGAAGCTGCTAAAAATGGTACGCTTCAGGAGGCTTTTGGAGCAGGCACGGCCGCTACTATAGCTCATATTCAAGTTATCGGGCATGAAGGAACAGACTATACTTTGCCTAAAATCGAAGAGAGAAAATTCTCCAACAAAGTATTGAAAGCAATGGACGCAATCAAATCAGGAGAGGCTGAGGATAAATTTGGTTGGTTAACAATATTATAAATAAAGAAATTTTATAGAATGCCGTATTGTTTGAACGCAATACGGCATTTTTTATAGATTCAAAATATAAATTTCGTTTAGTTAAGTATTTGTTTTAAACCTCAACCTTTTATCCTTCTCCGGGAGGAGATGGAAGGTTGTCTTAACTAAAAGAAATTTTATCAAAATTGAAATGGAAAGATATCAAGTTGATAAATTCTTAGTTTCAAAAATTAATAATTTTCATATTTTTCACATTAAAAAATCTTTGTCATTATGACTTCTGACGAACTGAAAGATGTAAAGGCTCGTGTTAATGCCTTGAGGGGGTATCTTTGACTACGATAAGAAAGTAGAAGAAACCAACGAATTAGAATTACTTACTGCTCAGCCGGATTTCTGGAACGATTCAGATGCCGCTGAGGAGACCATGAAGAAAATC
>JBBSPJ010000278.1:0-6042 GCA_038258905.1 Cytophagales bacterium | reverse complement strand
TAATTCTGCCATTAATTGTAGATTTAAGGCGTTGAGTTCTTTTGGTCTGTTAAGGCCTACTAAAGCTATATGCTTTTTATATTGCTTATTTAGTTTTATAAATTCCATTTTGTAAAGATAAAAAGCAGAAAGGCATAAAAAAGTATAGGCACAAAAAAAGTCTTCTTTTTTAGGAGAAGACTTTTAGTGTTAAACAGGTGTATGAATAAAATTTGTGTTTGTATAGGTATATACTACTCACTTGTGAAAAGTAACCCAGGGTTAGCAATTATTTTTATTTTTTTTCAGAATCGTAATTTTGGGCTTAAACAAATGAGGAATAAAATATTGTTGAGGGTTGTAAAAAAGGCATAACAAGCGAGGCACAAAAAAAGCCTTCTCTTTTAGAAGAAGGCTTTTAGTGTTAAACAGGTGTATGAATAAAATTTGTGTGTTTGTATAGGTATATACTATTCACCTCAATAAAGTAACCCTTAATATTCAATTATTTTTTAATTTTACTAATTATATGCCGTAAAAATCTGTAATTCAATTAATTAGATTGTATTAAAATAAAAAAAAGGACCAGAATTAATCTGATCCTTTTAATTTTAAGTTATTTCCTGAAGTTTCTCACCCTGAAAATTAAAATAAAATGCCTTAAAGTCCCCTATTGGGAGGGGTTTGGGGAGTGTTTACTAAAAAGTAATTATATTTTAATTTTCAAAATCATTTCTAACCACATTTGGCTAAATCTCAATAATGTTTATTTAGGAGTGAAACTTCAGTTATTTATTGAATTAAGCTAATGCTTTTTTCATAGTTTCTCCAATATCAGCAGGAGATTGTACTACATAAATACCACACTCATCCATTATTTTCATTTTTGCTTCGGCTGTATCATCTTTACCGCCAATAATGGCACCGGCATGTCCCATTCTTCTACCTGCAGGGGCAGTTTTACCAGCTATGAATCCAACAACAGGCTTTTTGTTTCCTGTTTCTTTAATCCATCTGGCTGCTTCTGCTTCATAATTACCGCCAATTTCACCGATCATTACGATGGCATCGGTTTCATCATCTTCCATCAACATCTTAACAGCTTCTTTAGTAGGAGTGCCAATAATTGGATCACCACCAATACCAATGGCTGTAGAAATTCCGAAACCAGCTTTTACTATTTGATCGGCTGCTTCGTAGGTTAAAGTTCCTGATTTAGAAACAATACCAATTCTACCTTTTTTGAAAACAAAGCCCGGCATAATACCTACTTTAGCTTCTCCCGGAGTAATAACACCAGGGCAATTAGGGCCAACCAACACTAAATCTTTATTTTGAATATAAGTTTTAGCCTGCATCATATCTTTTACAGGAATCCCTTCAGTAATAGTAATAATTACTTTTATACCTGCATCTGCAGCCTCCATAATTGCATCAGCCGCAAAAGCTGGTGGAACAAAAATGATTGAAACATTTGCTCCTGCCTTTTGAACAGCTTCTTCAACAGTGTTAAATACTGGTTTACCTAAATGGGTTTGGCCACCTTTTCCGGGTGTAACACCACCTACAAGGTTGGTACCATACTCAATCATCTGTTCAGCATGGAAAGTACCTTCTGAACCGGTAAACCCTTGAACTATAACTTTGGAATCTTTATTTACTAAAACGCTCATTAATACTCATTTTTAAGTTTGTGCAAAAATAGAAGAAATGGCTGCATTCCCAAAGTAAAACTTACTCTTAGTTTGAAACTTAGAGAATATTTTATAAAATTTAAAAATGATTCCATTAACTATTTCTACCTATTTGCAAGATTTTCATCAGTCGGATATATCAGATTTTCGTAGTGTGGGAGGCGGTAGCATCAATTATTGCTTCAGATACAAGGCTGGTTCTGTTAACTATTTTATAAAATACAACAATGTAGAGCAATTTCCAGATATCATTAAATGCGAGGTAGAAGGATTAAAAGCTATCTCACAAACTCATTCAATTGCTATACCTGAGATTATTGTGTATGATCAAGTAGCTGACCTGGAGTTTTTAGTTTTAAAATATATTGAGCAGGGGAGACCAACAGCCAAGGCCTGGGATTTATTTGGTGAGAATTTGGCTAAGCTTCATCAAAACAGTAATGATTACTATGGATGGAGTAAAAATAATTATATTGGTAGTTTAAATCAATCTAATAAAAAATATAATGATTTTATCTCTTTCTTTCAAAAGGAAAGATTACAACCTCAAATTGATTTAGCAATGGGGAAAGGTCTACTTCAAAATAATGATGTAGATGCCTTTGAGAAATTGTATGCTTATTTGCCGGAAATAATTCCTGAAGCCAGACCTTCACTGGTTCATGGCGATTTATGGAGTGGTAATTTTATAGTGAGTAATTTCGGTATCCCGTATTTAATAGATCCCTCCATTCAATATAATTTTCGTGAAACTGATATTGCTTTTACTCATATGTTTGGCGGTTTCGATCAGAGATTTTACGAAAGTTATCAAGCACATTTCCCCTTAGCTTCGGGCTTCAGTGAAAGAGTGAAGATATATAACTTATATCCACTTTTAGTCCACCTTAATTTATTTGGAAGCTCCTACCTCAGTTCTATTCAATCTGTTTTAAAGTTTTACAATTGATTGATTGTCCCGAAACTGGGATTATCACTGTACGATAATGTACACTGTCAGGTTTTCAATTGAATGGAATGTGCATTTAAATTGTTTTTAGGCCGATCTGCAACTATCAAATATTTGGCAGCGTCTTAGCTATAACAAATATAAAAAAACTAAAAATTTAAAATCTAAGGACATGAAAACTTTAAAAAACACATTGAAAACAAGTATCATAATTGTTGCTATTGCAGTAGTTTCAATTGGCCAAAGCTTCGCTAAAGACTCTACAAAAGCGGTCACAAAAGAAATAACAAAAGAAGAACGCTATATGAAAGAATTATTTAAAGAGTCGGATATAGTGAAATTCGAAAGAGACCTGATCACCGCTGGAGTGATGACGTGTAAAAGCACAACTAAAGTGAAAATTTTAGGAGTGAATGATGAAATAGTTTATGAGGGAGAGGTTACTGCTTTTGAAAATCCAAATGTGAAATTACAGAAATGGATGACTAGAGCTGATCACATTATAACAGTAGGAGATACTTCATTTTACAAAATATTTTGAGGGGCAACCCAATTGGAGAGGATGTTTGTTAGTCTGAATGGATTAACAAATAAGGCACGGAAATCAATATCCGTGCCTTGTTTGTTTTAGGGTTTACCAGAAAATCTGATATAAATATTATTTTCTTACTTGAATTTAGGATGCTTTTCACCCGGAAAATTTTCTTCAAAGAAATCTCCGTATTCCTCAATTGTTCTTTTCATATCTTTACGTAGCCATATAATCCCAATTAAGTTAGGGATGGTCATTAAAGCTATGGTAATGGCGGATAATGTCCATATAATGGTGGTATCCTGAAAAGAAGCAAAGAAAAAGGCTACAACATATACAATTCTGAAATAAACCACAGATTTGGTACCAAAGAGGTAAGTCATGGCCCTGTCTCCATAATAAGACCAACTGATTGCTGTACTAAATGCAAATAGTAATAAACCAATTGCCACTATATACTGACCCCAATCACCAAAAAAACCTCTGTTAAATGCTAAGGCGGTTAAAGGAGAACTATGCACTAATGATTGCCCAATAAATTTAAGAGATTTACTATCATTAATTTTGCCTTGCTCTATATTAATAGCACCTGTAAATAGTTCATCTACCAATAAACCTTCATTTTTGTAAATGGTAATACTATCGGCAAAACTTCTGGCATGAATAAAAGTAAATGCATCATTATTGGTAATCTTTCCATTTTTTACCATTATACTACCAGTATATTTAGGTAATTCTTCATTTTCATTTAAATGGTCGTATATCTTCTGAACATCTTCAGGATCGTCTTCTGTATACTGCTGGGTTAAAATTTCCATTTCAGTATACTCGAATTGATTAATATGTTTTTCATTCCAAGCTCCAGAAGATAAGAGTACAAGGCCTGTTACGGTACAAATAATAATAGTGTCAATAAATGGTTCTAGAATCGCTACCATACCTTCTGATAAAGGCTCATTGGCTTTAGCAGAAGCATGTGCAATAGGAGCGGAACCTTGACCCGCTTCGTTAGAGAATAAGCCTCTATTCACTCCACGATTGAAGGCAAAAGCTAGATTTGCACCAATAAAGCCTCCTGTTGCGGCTGAACCCGTGAAGATGTCCCCAAAAATAGCTGCTATTGAAGGTATAATGTTTTCATAATTAAAAAATATAACTGCAAAGGCACCAATAAAATAAATAATAGCCATTCCAGGTACTAATTTTGAAGTTACAGCGGCAATTCTTTTTATTCCTCCAATAATAACCAAACCTAATAATACTGCTAGAACGGCACCTGTAAGCATTTGGTCTATTCCAAAAGTGGCCAATAAAGTGCTTGAAATACTATTTATTTGTGGTAAACTACCTGTACCAAATGATGATAAAACTGTTGCAAAAGCAAATATTGCGGCAAGCCATTTTAAGTTTACTTTTTTACCTCTTAATGTAAAATTCGCATTTCGCATATAGTACATCGGACCACCTGCCATGGATCCGTCATCCAGTTTGGTTCTATATTTATGAGATAAAGCTACCTCCACAAATTTGGTGCACATCCCTAATACTGCAGTAACCAACATCCAGAATAAGGCTGCTGGCCCACCTAGGTGAATGGCAAAGGCTACACCGGCTATATTACCAGTACCTACAGTACCTGATAAAGCGGTGGATAAGGCCTGGAAGTGTGAAGTATCACCGGGTAAATCTTTTCTATCAAATTTACCACTTACAATTTTCAGAGCGTGTCTGAAAAATCTAATTTGTGGAAATTTTAGATATATCGTAAAAAACAAACCTGTTCCTAATAATGCAATAGGGAACCATCTTGCGCTACCTATAAAACTATCGATATACTCGAGAAAACTATTTACTTCTTGCATGAAAGAGTCAGATATAATATTTTAATGATTAAGAATGTTGGCAAAACTAACAATTATTATTTTAGATTGAAGAGAAATTATGTAAGAATTATTAATATTGAATCGTCTTAGGCCTTTTGCAACCTTTCGATCATATTACATAAGTGTTTACGGGAATTATTAATTCGTTATTTACATGTTAATGATAAACTGATTATAACTTTGGTTAAAATTATGAGTTAAATATTCAAACAAAAATAAAACTATGCTATACAGTTTAATAATTACATTTCAATTGTTCTTTTTTGGGATGCAGGAAAATCAAGAAAATAGAGAAGATACAGGTACAATAAAGGTTAAGGTGGGTGAATTTAAAAATACTGAAGGTTATCTTTTGGTCTCCTTATTTAACTCAAAACAATATTTCCCTGATAACGAGGACAAGGCTTTTCAAAATAAAAAGATAAAGGTTACAGCTAAAACTCATGAAGTAATTTTCGAAAAAATTCCGTTTGGTGAATATGCGGTAATATTTTTACACGATGAAAATGATAATGAAGAAATGGATACCAATTTTGTAGGTGCTCCTCAGGAAGGTTACGGTGCAAGTAATGATGCTGTAAATACTTTTAGCGCGCCAAAATATGACGAGGCTAAGTTTATTTTAAATAGTAGCTCTAAGGAAATTAAATTAAAAATATTTTATTAATGATTAACAGACTTTTATTTTTTGTACCCATTCTTTTATTATTTTTTTTGGGAGCTTGTCAAAATGATTCAAATACTCAAAGTAGTGCAGATTTAAATCCTTTATGGAATTATGAACAGGACCTAATAGATAAGGGGCAAGCCCTACCTATTGAAAAATACAATGATGCAATAGAGAAAGCTTTATCAATGCGTTTACCATGGGCTTATAGCCCTCTGAGCATTGCTTTAAGAGTTGCCGGACAACAGATGATAAGCCCTGAAGTGAACCTTGTTGCTAAAAGTTTGAGTGGGAATGAATTGATTACTCATGCAGTAGTACTTGTAGAAAAGAAATCC
>JBBSPJ010000277.1:0-6043 GCA_038258905.1 Cytophagales bacterium | reverse complement strand
TCTTTAAACCTCAATGGGCTGTTTAAAACTATATAACCAAGAGGCAGGGGAAGGCAAAGGTGAAACCGTTGTTTTTTTAGGGGAGAGCCTAAAGAAAAAAGGGGTAGCGTTAAAAAATTGCATAGATTACTATCCGTTTGGGTTGACTTTTAATGAATATCAGAGGAGCTATTCAAAGGCTAATAATTACAAATTTGGAGGAAAAGAAGAACAAGAAAAATGGGGTGTTTACGACTTTGGCGCTCGGATGTATGATGCAGCTATTGGAAGATGGGGGGTCCAAGACCCTTTGCAGCAGTTTGTTAGTCCGTATATGTATGCAGGAAACAATCCATTGAGATATGTTGACCCTAGCGGTATGTACTCTACAGAAGAATGGAAAAGAGATAACGGAATTACCAATCGTAACTTAGTAAATTTATATGACGCTTCAAATAATGATGAGAGAGCTAATGATGCAGAGGGGCTAAATAGAAGTGCACTACAAAGGCAAGGTGGAGGTGTACAAGGAGCATTATGCCCAGAGTGCAGGCAACCTAGAAGTAATGATTTTGTCGATAAACTAAATTATATTCTTGACTTGTACAAGTACGATTCAAAAGAAAAAACGATTTCATATTCAGAATCACAAAAAGCCTTAAAAGTTTTTTTATCTTTAAGTAACACGCTTTTATCTGGCAATGTTGTAGGTGCTGGATTAAGTTTGTTGCCAATGGGAAATGACCTTGTTGCAATGAGCTCTAAATATACAACTTATGGAGTGGATTTTTACAAGTTAGAAAGATATAAAATCCGACTGAATAAGATAAACAATAATATAAATCAAGAAATTGGGACTAATACTTTTGTAATTAAGAGCATTCAGGAAGCTTTTCCAAACGGGAAAGCAATGCCATCTAGGACAAGAAATGAATATAATAGATTACTAGTATCAAATAAAACTTTAAACGGATACAATACCTATATTGAATCGGAAATTGAATGGATTAATTATGTATATAAACAAGAGCATAGATTTGGTGACGTGGTTTATGGAAGGTAAAAATAAAGCTTTTCTAATATATTTTTTTATTATAATTTTTTGCTTAAACTCATGTATAAACAAATCAGAAGAAAATTACAATAGTGAATTTAAAGACTATAACCTTGATAACTATGATAATGTAGTTTTATATGAATATAAACGTGGAAAATTAATTAGAAAAGTAGAAAAATATTCAGTTAAAGTTAAGGATGCTTCTATTTCCATCTCCGAATATGAATATAATGAATTTGATAGTTTGGCGAAGGTAACCCAAATTACAAACTCTAAAATTTTAGGTGTAATAGATTCAACAGCTCATTTTTATCAATACAGTGGTGATAATAAACTAAGTTTAGAGTATAGAATAGATGCAGAAGGGGATACTAATTTGATAGAAAAGATCACTTATTTGCCCAATTATCAAGATAGTTTTGATGTAGTGAAGCGAAAAGTTTTAAAGCGTAATACTTATTCAGAAAATGACGTATCAGTAGATAAATATGATATTGTTGAGATATATTATTTAAACAATTTAATAAAAATGTTTAACATTGACTATAATCAAGATACCTCTATCTATGAGTATAATCAATTTAATGAGAAGAACAACTTAAAATTTAATTATGCCTTGGGTACTCAAGGTGATACAATTAGAGTACGAAGATATAATTACAAAAGCAATAAATTAGATAGTGTTACTGGATATATAGAAGGGGTAGAAAAAAAGTTTACTGAATATTATGATGAAAATTCCAGAATAAAAAAAATTGTTGCAATAAACCACAAAAGAGATACAGTTAAATATTATTATAATTATAATGAAGAGGGCTTTCTAGAAGTTATGTATTGGAAAAATAATTGATATTGAGACCTCTTATTTTTTTAAATTGATTATTCAATACATTAAAACACATACAATGTGGGATAGCAATTAAAAAATGAGGCAGGACTGATCTAACCCTAGAATTCTATCAAAAACGCAATAAAAATACATTAGTGATGAGACCAATAATATTTCTTTAAAATAAATGAGTTATGAACTATTTAAAATACGTCAAAAACAGGCTTATTAAGGGTATACTGATAATTGTATCTTTTTTAATGATTCAACTATTTGCATGTACCATGCTAAAAGCACAAATTAGTAATCAAATTTCACCACAGCTTATGCCGTCAACTCCAGAGGCATCAACTTTGGGGTCTTATGGTGATGTAAGTGTCAGTAAATATACTGGGAAGCATCAGTTTAAAGTCCCACTTTATAATGTTCCTTTAGATGAAGGAAGCTTCCCAATTGATTTGTTCTATAATTCGGGGGGTATTAGAGTTAATGAGGAAGCTAGCAGTATTGGTCTGAGCTGGAATATCAGTAGCGGAGCTGTGATAACCAGACAAATTAACGGATTTGATGACATATCAGATTATGGAGCTGATGGTTACATTTATAGCTATCCTGTTTCATCAATTCACTACAATGAGCATAGAGATAGGTTAGTCAATGGGTATACTGGTAATAATCCGTTAGACATAGAGCCAGACCTTTTTAATGTCAATCTATTTGGTAACACAATTACTTTCCAACTTGATAAAAAGGGAACAGAAAATATTATTGAGGCGATTCCATTAAATAATAAGAATGTCAAAATTACCTATGACGATACAGATAAATCTATTAGCATTATAGATGATCTTGGGACAAAATACATATTTTCAGATCATGAATTAACTACCACCTACCGAGGTAGTTCTGGAGGCTCTGAAAGTAGTGCTTTCATCGAAACTGCCTTACAATCAGTTGATAAAGGAAGAACTAAGCAAAAAATAACAAGTTGGTATTTGTCTCAAATTATCTCTAAAGACAAAAATGTAATCGATTTTTCTTATGAAAAAGGGTTCTTCTATACTTATCCATACTTTTCAAATAGCATAGCAATTGGTGTTAGTGCCGGGCCAAATCCAGGGGTGGTAAGTGGTGTTGTTTCGCCGGGGCAACGTTACGCATGTGTAGTCTCAGGTCATGAGAGCCTAAATATCTCTTCGATTGAAGGCGATTTTGGAAAGGTAGCGTTCTCCTATTCAACTGATAGAAAAGATTTGATAGATGAGTCGAATCATTATCAATGGCCTACCGGGATAATAGGAATAGATGCTCTTCGCTCAAAAAGGTTATATCATATAGAGATCACAAATAACAACAATGCAGTTATAAAAACGATTGAATTTGAAAACGATAACTATTTCAATGCGGATAAGATAGGAGATGATGATCAGGAAAGGTACTTGAGATTGAAATTAGATGGTTTAATGGTGAATGGTAAAAATTATCAGTTTCAGTATATTGCAAGTAATTCGCTACCAGCTAAAGATACCAAGTCTTTAGATTTCTGGGGTTTCTACAACGGGATTAATAATAACACTAGAATACCATCTTACTCAAGATATGTATATGATTACGGTTGGAATAATACAAACATAATGTACTATAATGGTGCCGACAGAAGAAGTAATTATGATTATGCAAAAAGTGGTGTTTTGTCAAGAGTTATTTACCCCACGGGTGGGTCCACTAGTTTCGCCTATGAAGGGAACCAAGTACTTGTAGAAATACCTGTGGATATTGAAACTTTAAACTATAACTATTCATATTTGGAAGGATTACCTAATATTGATTTAAATGATTTCGAGAAAAAAACCATTAATCCAAATCAGGAATTCACAATAGTAAAAAAAACAGCTGAAGCCATTGGCGGCTATAATGTGAGTATAAGAGTTACTGTTGGTTGCGGATTTAATTGTGATAAACAACGCGTTTATAATCCTATCTTGCGAATAACAAAGTCCAGCGGATCTTTTTCCCAAGATGTTTTTACTTATAGTGCAACTTCAGGATCTAGTTCTACACTGAATACTACACTAAATTTGAATCCAGGTACCTACCAAATAGGAATTATAAATTACAATTCTAATCCTAACAATCCTGAAACTATCGGACTTTCAGCTTCTCTAGTCAATTCATATTTAATTGACTACCCATCTTATAATTCGACTAATAATTATAAAATTTACGAAGTGGGTGGATTAAGGATTAAAGAAATTCGTAATTTTGATAGGAATAATGCTGTAATTAATAAAACGGAATATCAGTACACTAAGGAAAGATATGGTAACATCGTTTCAAGCGGAACTCTAATGGATGAATTGGTTTTTCATTCTAAGATGGGCTTATTTGATTACACTCCAGAGTCTTACGGGAATAGTATTACAATGGCTTCTGGGAATAACCTGCTTACTTCCCCATCGGCTGCTGGTAGTCATATTGGTTATACCCAAGTTAAAGAAAGATACTATGACGGAGAGAGCTATAATGGAGCCACTATATCTGCTTTTATGAATTTCCCTAATTTTTATACGCTTAGGTTTATAGGAACCACCCCTGCCAGTAATCCAGCAAATCCACAATATAATGGAGACGCAACTGGCCACTTCGCTGATGTTACATATGGTAATGTTTACGTAATTGGAATCCCACCTGCCACGGCGGAATATAAAAACGGTAAAATAAACATGCAAAGTACTTATGATAAGTATAATAATTTGCAGAAGCAAACCTTCTATGATTATGAGGATATAACGGTAAGAAATTCGGGGTTTTTAAAGGTTTTATGGCAGGGCAGTATAGGAAGTTCAGTACCCCCTCAAACCGGAGGAATTGTTTACAGTACAAATTATTCCAAGTCACATAGAATTTCCTTGCTCTCAGATGAATCTATATTAATGTATGATAATGCTCTTAGTTATAATGTACAAAATAATCGCACCTATAATGCAAATAATTATCTGTCATCTTTACAAAAGGAAATCGCACGAGAAGGAGAAAGTATTATTGAAAGAACTGAATACTATTACCCAGGAGATATTGAGGGTTATCAGAATTTAATGAGTAGCCAGATGCTTGCAAAACCAGTAAAGATTGTCAAAAAGAAAAATAATCAAATTGTACAAGGTACAGTTAATACTTACGCAGACTTTAATATTAATGGACAAATGATACCTAAAGAAAGTAGTAAACTCGTGTTTAATAATGAAACTGAAGAGTATGAAAGTAAACTTGAGATCTTAGATTATTCCGATAAGGGAAAAATCCTAGAATTTAGAACTATTGACGGGACAAGCAATGAAATTAAATGGGAATACAATTCCATGTACCCCGTTCTAAAATTTGCTAATGCCCCTGCGAATATATCTAGTTTTATAAATGAGGCACTACCAGCAGGTTATTCTTCTCTTTCTTCATTCATAGACAATATGAACAATGTAGAGAATGATGAATCTAAGCAGTTACTTTGGGTTTCTTTTGTGGATGAGTTGCGAAGTAACCTACCTAGCATGGTTTCCTTCGAAGCTTTTACCTATATTCCTTTAGTAGGAATAACAGCATCGGGGGGGTCTAATCAAAAGACGTCCTTCTATAGGTACGACACCTTTAATAGGTTGTTGTCTTTGCTCGATGAAGAAGGGAATATAGTAAAGCAGTATGATTACCATTATGCTGACTAACTTCGTCGAGTCGTGGGATCCATCTGGATAGAAAGAGCTGATACTTCTCTCAATTTAAAGTTCAATTATTACTAAATAGGTGGTTTTAAAGAACGGAAAAGATCGATTCAATGAGGAATTATTTTATTTTTATCAATCCTTACTTTTACACAATAATTTTCCCTTGGCAGGAAGGTATGAAAGAAACAATGTTATTTTGTCTCAAGTGTTTCTTAATATTTAAAGGCGCTTTATACTCACTATGTTGTTTCAAGCCAGTCTTAGTAATATATTCGCTAATTCCCTCTCATAAATACAAAATTCCATTAAATTAGCGAATTAAGCTTTGAGTTAAATAATTGAATGCATCAAATTGTAGATTTTCTAAAAGAAAGACTAAAAAAAGAGCTTCCGGGTGATAAAGCACATCAATTGATGATGGCCAAGCAATTAGGTCCGCAATTTAGAATGCCGGCACAATCG
>JBBSPJ010000276.1:0-6047 GCA_038258905.1 Cytophagales bacterium | reverse complement strand
TTTATTTACTCTCCAATTTACCACCAATGCGGTTTTAAAATAATGAGCGCTAGTATCTTCAGGGTAGTCCTCATGTCTGTAAATTCTCCACCCGGCATCCTCCAATACTTCTATGTCATAATTGGATTGGCGTATGTTACGAAAAAAAATGTAGGCATCATCTCTGTAACTAAAAGTAACCTTATCTAAATCAATTTCTTTAGAGGTATTAATGGAACAAGCTGAAAACATCAATACAAGTATACCAATAGCTATTCTTTTCATAGTATGCATAACTGATAGTTGGACTGTAGGTTTTTAAGAGTGGCTGAAAATTGCCTCCCGATAGATAAGTTGGGTATAAAATATATGGTACTACCATTAATTTAATGGTAATTCGGATTGTCATTAGAAAGACCGGCCTTATTCATTTTAGGGATTTTGAATTTATAATTGGATCAGAAACAAAATGTTTGACTGCAGGGAGTTTTTTTGTTTCCCAATTATAAATCCAAAATGCCGTTAAGAAATGAATACAGCCTTGATTTTTTGCTTCTTTTTGATTAAGCAAAAAGAAGGGAAAGATTTTTTCACTGATGCAGTGACATTAGCAAGAATGGATAGAGAATTATTGACACACTATTTATCTTATCAGAATGTAATTCTCCACTAAATTCACAGTAGAACCAAATATATTACTAGAAAGCCTTTCAAAAAATTATTTCGAAAGGCTTTCCATTAATTGAATAATATGTAATTCTATATCATGGGCTTACAAAACTAATTGAAAAGTTAAAATAAGGAGCCGGACCTAAGGAGTTTCGCATGGAGAATGGATCATCACCAAATAAACCAAAAACTCTTAAGGTTTCGTTTCCATCGTTTAAATAATCTGCATCATAGGAATAATCTATTCTTACTCCCGCTTGAACTGACCACCAAAAGAATCCGGTTAACTGTCGCTGATATTCTACTCTCGCTTTAATTTCACCTCTTCTGATCTCAAAACTACTGATTTCACCTGCATTAGGATTAGATAGTTCCCCAATGCGATAACTGGCTCCTTCTAACTCAAACCCGGCTAATAATAAATTAGTTGAACTTAAACTATACCGGTAAAAAGCCCTTGCAGGTAGTAAAGCTTCAATACCCCATTTTTTATTGGGTGCTGTATAATTATATAAAGCCACTGGAATATAATTAGGAGCACCCACCCTATAGGTTCTACTCAAACCAACTGCCCATTGCAATCTATCATGAGGACGCTTACCAAACATTGCCGCAGCAGAATACCTTAAATACTGATCTCCTAAATTGCTGAAATTATAATCGCCACTTATATCGAACTGACCTTGAAAAAGTAGAAAAGTGGTCTCGTTTAAAGGTTTAAATACTGTAGTAAACAAGCCCGCTGTATGAAGGCTTCTACCATCCAGTTGCTCAACAAGGCCACCTTCGGCATGGTTATCACCACTGAAGCTGTAGGCTGATTGCATATAATTGGCTCCCATTTGCCAAACTACTTTATTAGTAGATATAACTGGAATATTAGCATTAAATCGAAAACCTCCAGTATAAACGGCTCTTGCTGTTTCCCCTGGATTTTGGTCTATAGCTTCCTCTCTATCCTGATTAAAATCATATCCATTTCTTTGAATGGAAGACAATCGCATATCATAGGGTAATTGCTGTTCATATCCCACGGTTATAAACTTTGCAGGGCTTAGTCCAATTATTTTGGCATTGGCATAGGATTTAGACTGCCCGCCAACATACTCCACATCATCATACATATCCCAATCCTCCTCGTCATCATCTTCCTCTTCTTGGGCATAGGCAAAAGAAAATGGCACTACTAGTAATAATAGTGCCATAATTTTAAAGATATTTTTATATTGAATCATAGGTCAATTTATTTTTTCTTAATTTCTAAGCGCTTCCATTCATCAGTACGTCCGAAAGTTTTAACTCCTATATATCCTCTGATATCTAGGGTGCTATTGTCTTTTAATTTAATTACACTGCTGTAGGTTTTACCGTTTTCAGGATCGTAAATAGTTCCGCCATCCCACTCACCATCGCCCATGTATTCAAAGTCTTTTAACATTCTGTAACCGCGTAAAGGCGCAGATTGCATAGATTCATCCGGATTGTTTTTATCTAACTTGGGCTCTCCAGTATCAGGGTCATTCGGTTCTTTTAACCATACAATACGGCCGTAGTATTTGTCTGCAATTTTATCAATTTTAATTCTGGCTTTCCCATGGCTAGGCTCCCATACTCCTATTAAAGCATCACCTCCTTCGGCATCCTGCGCTTTAAGTTCCGTAGGTTGTGCCAATATCATAGCCAAAAATGCAACAAATAATATACTTAACCTTTTCATAATTTTTTCTTTTATTGTTTTACTTCTAACTCAAATTCTATTTCTGCAACTATTGATAATTCTCCTGGTAAATCCTCCTGCAAATTCACATCGGCTACAAAGGTAATTTCACTTTGCTTCAGCAGGTCTATCAAATTATTTTGCTTTGAGGCAATGGAAAAATCAATTGCACTTTGATTAGGCGGCACAGGGTTCAATACACCAACTCTTTGCATATCGGTATCTTTTGCTGCCAATTGCATAATTATTTCCTCTAGTAAATCAGATTTTGCCGGCTCTCGCATTTTTACCTTAATGGATGTTACTTTTGCTGATTTAACTCTATCAATAGTTATGCCATCAAGATCTACTTGCCATATACCAGTAAGAGTATTAGAGCCTTCCATCGGATATTCCTCCGTCATTTCTACACTGGCAGTTCTTATAGTTTTCATTTCTGTTGAATCACAAGAAGCCATCATTAGAAATAAAAGACAGATACTTAAATAAGTTAATTTTTTCATATTTTTATAGGTTTTACAATCGTTTGCAATAGTAAATGGCTTTTAGCATAAAAAAACGGATAAGCAATATATTATGTTAAATCATCTGCTTAAGGCTTATATCATCCCATTCACATTGCTTGTTTTACGAGATGTTTCTCAAAAATATAAATTCTATCGGTATTCGGAAACCTTATGGCTTTAAATGTTTATATAGAAGGTAAATTTTAAAAATTGACACCCTATTACTCAAACTATAATAAGAATAAACCTAAATTATATTTTAAAGTACGAAACATTATTTTCGGCCTCATTTTAATCAATACTGGATTACTTCTTCTTTTATTAACTCCCAAGCCCGCTCTAAGTGCCCTTTGGTTAACTCAGGATGCCCTCCCACAAGTCGCAAAGTATACTTTCCATTAAGTTTGGTATGGGTAATAAAAATTTTCCCGGTAGCGTTAATGCTTTTTACCACTTTTTCATTAAAAGCATTCAAAGCTTCCTCACTCATTTTACCATTATTGTATCTAAAGCAAAGTAAATTCACTGAGACAGGAGCCAACATTTCAAAATCAGGATGTGCTTCAATTTCTTCTTTCAGCCATTGTGCCCATTCACAATGATTGCGGATAATCGTGCGCAAATTTTCAGCTCCATAACTTCTGAGCACAAACCAAAGCTTCAACGATCGAAATCGCCTACCCAACTGAATATGCCAATCGCGGTAATTATTCACTTCCTCATCGCTGTCAGTTTTAAGGTATTCAGGTGTAATACTATAGGCTTGAGTCAGTGCTTTGGGGTCTTTCACATAATATAAACTGCAGTCGAAATTTACGAACAACCATTTATGCGGATTAAACACCATGCTGTCCGCCAGCTCTATCCCACGGCTCATCCAACGCATTTCAGGGCAAATCAATGCGGCTCCAGAATAGGCAGCATCCACATGAAACCATAAACCGTATTCTTGAGCTATAGCTCCAATTTGATCTAAAGGATCTACAGCTGTTGTACCAGTTGTGCCCATAGCCCCTAAAACAAATAAAGGTTTAAATCCTGCTTTTAAGTCTCTTTCAATGGCTTCTTTAAGTTTATGTGGGATCATCGCAAAATTAGCATCCACCTCAATTTTTACCAGATTATCGATGCCAAAACCAGCAATTTTCACATTTTTATCAATAGAACTGTGTGCTTGTTCGGAAGCATAAATTCGGTATTGCGGCATCCCAGTAAAGCCTTTCTGATTGATTTGATAGTCCGAAGCCTTTTCTCTAGCCGTAATTAAAGCATTAAAGGTGCCTGTAGATGCTGTATCCTGAATGGAGCCTGTCCATTTTTTAGATAAACCTAACATATCGCGCATCCATTCCATCATACGGTCTTCCAGCTCCGTGGCTGCCGGGGAAGTGAGCCATACCATCCCCTGAGTACCTAGGGCTGACATCAGCATTTCTCCTAAAATAGAAGGCTTACTTTTAGATGCCGGAAAATAAGCAAAAAAATTAGGGCTTTCCCAATGGGTGATTCCAGGCATAATTTTCTCTTCGAAATCCTTGAAAATGGCCTCAAAAGTCTCCGGTTTCTCATCAAATGTTGCTGGAATTTCCGCTTTTATAGCTCCAGGCTTCACTTGTGACATTACTGGATATTGCTCTACATTTTGTAGGTAATCGGCCATCCAATCGACCATTTGGTGGGCATGTTTCCTGAAATCTTTATTGTTTAACATGTACTAACTTTTATGAAATCAAACCGTATTGATAACTTAGCATAAAACTATTTAAAAAAACTATTAATTCAATTGAAATGAAAAAGGGATTACTGATCACATTAGGAATAATTTTGGTTGTAGGTTTTATCCTCTACCGAGTATTTGCCGGAGCCTTTAATAATATGGTAGCAAAAGAAGAGCAGGTTACCGGGGCTTGGGCACAAGTAGAAAATGTGTACCAGCGGAGAGCAGATTTAATTCCCAACTTGGTAAATACAGTAAAAGGCTATGCCGATTTCGAGCAGGAAACCCTGCAAGGCGTTATAGAAGCAAGGTCAAAAGCCACAGGAGTGAATGTAAATGCGGATGATTTAAGCCCTGAAAAAATTCAAAAGTTTCAGGAAGCACAGCAAGGTTTAAGTTCGGCTTTATCCCGATTAATGGTGGTGGTAGAACGTTACCCGGATTTAAAGGCTAATCAGAATTTTTTGCAGCTTCAGTCTCAATTAGAGGGTACTGAAAACAGAATTTCTGTGGAGAGAAGGCGCTTTAACGAAGTAACTCAAGATTACAACACCTACATAAGAAGTTTCCCTCAAACCATGTTGGCAGGTATGTATGGGTTCGACAAAAAAGGCTATTTTGAGGCAGATGCAGGTGCAGAAAAAGCTCCAGAAGTGAGTTTTGATTAACATTTGAAACAAAGAATAAATATCCGATTACCTCAATAAACTATAAAATTATGGCGAAAGATTCATTCACTAAAGCAGAACAAGCTCAAATTGTTGCCGCTATTAAGGCTGCTGAGCAGAAGACTTCCGGTGAAATTCAGGTACACTTGGAAAACCATTGTAAAGAAGATGTTTTGGATAGAGCAGCACATATTTTTAAAACGCTAAAAATGCATGAAACGGAGGAACGAAATGGTGTATTGTTTTACATGGCTATAAAAGATCATAAATTTGCAATTTTAGGAGATGCCGGAATTAACACTAAGGTGCCTGAACATTTCTGGGATGATATTAAAGAACACATGCTTGCTCATTTTAAAGAAGTTAATATTACTATCGGAATGAGTGAGGGGATTAAAATGGCAGGAGAACAACTTGCTCAACATTTTCCTTATAAATCAGGCGATAAAAATGAATTGTCAGATGATATCTCATTTGGTAAAAATTAAATAAACATGAGTTTTCGTATGAAATATTTATTAACAATACCTTTTTTACTTTTCGCATTGACTGGATTTTCACAGACGGAAATTCCGAACAGGCCTAATCCTCCCAAATTAGTGAACGACTACACTAATACTTTAAGTGGCCAAGAGAAAGAACTATTAGAACGTAAGTTAGTAGCCTATAATGATAGTACCTCCACAGAGGTAACTATTCTTATTATTGACACTTATGGAGAATATGAGCCTATTGATTACAATATAAAGGTTTCTGAAAAATGGGGTGTGGGTCGAAAAGACCTTGATAAC
>JBBSPJ010000275.1:0-6075 GCA_038258905.1 Cytophagales bacterium | reverse complement strand
TATGTCAGCAGCCGGTAGTCAGCAATTTGCTTCTGAGTTTGCTGAGTTAGGCCATGGATTATTCACCTATATTTTATTAGAGGCTTTAGCTGGTGATGCGGACAGGGCTCCTCAGGACGGAAGATTAACCGTTTATGAAATGAAATCCTTTTTAGATGAAAAGGTGCCTGAATTAAATATGCGATTGAAAGGAAAACCTCAATACCCTTATACCTTCTCTCGAGGCAATGATTTCCCTATTGGATTAACGAAAGGGAGCAACTAAATACGCCACTCTACGGAATAGATCAGTAAATCAGTTAGTTGAGTAATCCATAGTTTACTTCAATTATTTTCTAATTATTCCTGATCATTTTGTTTTATTATAGCCACTTTTTTAACGAAATGAAGTGCTAGAGCCTTTTTTTAGGGTGCATCTCTGTTTTCTGGGTTTTCATTTATGCTTTTCTATTCATCTGTTTTTTTACAATAAAATTCTTTGTGATGCATTTTTAGCATTCGGGAAATATTTAAAAACATCATTTTAATTGACCTTTTTAAATTGGGTATAGCTTAGTGATGGTTTTAATTTACTTAGGGAATTTCCAATTGAAGATGATTTCACTTTTAAAAAGTAAATCCAATGATTTTATGTTCCTTTTCGCTCCAAAAATCCCTAAAAACCCATATAAACTTACATTTTAGTCTTTTTTGAAAGCATAATCAACCTAAATACTGTTTAGGGAAGATATTTAACGACCGTTTGGAAATGTAATTTGTGAAATTTTGAAAAATAGGGTGATTTTATAACCTTAAAATATTTTTAACATGTAAATTAAGTATCAATAAGGGTTAAAATAAGATTATAAAATTGAAAAAAAATGAAAATATTGAAAAAATAGGATAAAAAATACATCAGAAATTTTCATTTATTAAAATATTTACTTTGTATTGCATTGATTCTTTTAAATAGAATAAAATAATGTTAAATCTTTTAAAATAATGTAATAATTATGAAAACACTATTACTTACAGAATTATCTACTTTGTTAGGAGGCTTTTTTAACCTTGGCGTCATACTTGATGCAGGTATGGCCGTTCAGCAAGAAGCGATCTCTTCGGGATTGTTCACAGCCAATAACGTATGGATGATGTTGGCCACAGCATTAGTATTTATTATGCACCTTGGCTTTGCGGGTGTAGAAGCTGGGTTTGGGCAGGCCAAAAACACAGTTAATATTCTATTTAAGAACACGTTAACTCCTATCATTGGTATTTTAACATACTTTGTATTAGGTTTTAATTTAATGTATCCGGGTTTTGCGGATGGCGATTCGGGTATTTTTGGTTTCGCAGGCTGGTTTTTGACCTTACCTGAAAACGGTAATACTGTAGACTATGCTGGTGGAGGTTATACGTACTGGACTGACTTTCTATTTCAAGCCATGTTTGCTGCAACTGCTGCAACGATAGTTTCCGGAGCTGTTGCGGAACGTATTAAGTTGTCCGCCTACCTAATTTTCACATTGGTGTTTGTAGGTCTAGTATATCCTGTAATTGGTAGTTGGAAATGGGGAGCAGGCTGGTTAGATATGAATGGTTTTTATGATTTTGCTGGCTCTACCTTAGTACACTCAGTGGGTGGATGGGCTGCATTAGCCGGAATTATTGTCTTAGGCCCAAGAATAGGTAAATATGTGAATGGAAAAGTAGTTGATAAGCCAGGTTCAAGTGTTCCTTTGGCTGTTATCGGTGTTTTTCTACTTTGGTTAGGCTGGTTTGGTTTCAATGGCGGATCGGTACTTTCTGCAGATCCTGCTCTTACTTCTTTTGTGTTAGTAACAACTTCCTTAGCCGCTTGTGCCGGAGGGATTGGAGCTATGTTTACAGCCTTGTTTGTTTTTAAGAGACTTGATTTAGGTATGGTGCTTAATGGAATATTAGCAGGCTTAGTGGGTATTACCGCTGGAGCTGACGTGATAGAGCCAGGGTATGCCATTCTTGTTGGGTTTATTGCCGGAATATTAGTAGTGTTATCTGCTGTTTTACTTGATAAACTAAAGTTAGACGATGTAGTAGGTGCCGTATCAGTACACTTAACCTGTGGTATCTGGGGTACTCTTGCAGTAGGCCTCTTCAGTAATAATGCTGAGCATTCTTTTGGGAGTCAATTAATAGGTGTTCTAGCCTGTGGAGCAACAGCTTTTATAAGTGCGCTAATCATATTTTTAATATTGAAATATACTATAGGGATTCGTGTATCAGCTGAACATGAAAAAGATGGAATGGATAGCCATGAGCATGGAATAAGAGGTTACACAATTACTTATGATCAATAATAATATTTAAAATCGAAAATCGAAGCCTGCCCTGGGAGAAATCTCACCTTCTCCACAGGGCATTTATTGGCTTCTCAGTTAACTCAATTATTAACTTAAATACAAAGAAAATGAAAAAGTATTACTTATTACTTACCACTATCACTTTTTTAGTGTTCAATCAATTAAATGCTCAGGATTTAGTTGAAGAAGAAGAACCCAAACTAAGTATCTCAGGATCGGTAGATGCTTACTTTAGAACCAACCTTAGCTCACCCAACAATGAAGATGCAACCGCTCCGGGTTCGTCTTTTGCTAATAATTCAGGCTTTGCTTTGGGTATGGTGAATTTAATTACCTCTTATGAGGGAAAAAAAGTAGGTTTTGTTGCGGATTTAGTTTTCGGGCCAAGAGGTGAAGATGCTGTATTTGGATCTCCGCTATACAATCCTAATAATCCGTTTGGAGGTAGTTCTCAAATTGTAAATCAGCTGTATGCTTACTGGAATGTAAGTGATAAAGTAACCTTAACCTTAGGTAATTTTAATACCTATTTAGGTTATGAGGTGATTTCTCCCACAGCCAATTTCAATTACTCTACTTCTTATATGTTCTCTTATGGTCCTTTTTCTCACACTGGAATTAAAGCAGATTTTCAGCTAGCTGAAAATGTAACAGGTATGCTTTCGATCATGAATCCTACTGATTTTACAGAATTTAATCCATTTGGTACTTATACATATGGAGCTCAGTTAGGCTTTGGGGGAGTATATTTAAACTTTTTGTATGGTGACCAGGACGGTAATATTAATGAGAATGTGGAAGTGCCAGCAGGCGAAACAGTATTTTCTTCAGGAAGTACATTTCAAGCTGATCTAACAGCTGGATGGGATCTTTCTGATAAATTATTTTTTGGAGTAAATGGCACATATATTACAACTGGAGGTGGAGAAGTTTTTGACGGAACTAGTATAGCAGATATTGATACTGATGGATTCGGTTTTTATGGTGCGGCTGGCTATTTGCAATATTCTTTTACAGATGCTTTTGCTTTGGGTACCAGAATTGAATATTTCGGAGAATTTAATGGGGGTGCCGGTGCTATTGGTGCTTATAATGATGAAGGAGATGCTAGCATAGTAGATTTCACGATAAGTGCACAATACAAAATAGAAGGCTTAACTATAATTCCGGAATTCAGACTGGATGCTGGTTCTGAACCAGACACTTTCTATAATAGAGATTTAGCCAATTCTAAAAATTTAACATCATTCCTTTTAGCAGTAGTGTATGCTTTCTAAGAAATACAATATGGCTCTTATGGTTTTAGGACTCCTTTTTGGAGGATTAAATACTTATAAAGTTTTAGGACAGGGATTTTTGGTAGGAGATACTATTTCCTACCAAAATATTATCATCTGCGAAGAAATCAAAAGAGAGCTAATATTTAGTAAAGTCACCAGTGCTATTTACCAAATTTATGATAGTGCTGCTATTTCTTTATTAGAAAATAATGGCGCTGAAATTCAAGTGCAATTGAAAATTTACAACCAGCTGCTAGGTAAAATGGGACATCCATCGGGTTTGCTTTCTTTTCTTTATAAAATTGAAGTAAAAGATGAAAAATTCAGGTGTCTTGTAGATAATTTTTATTTCACTCCTATGGAGAGAGATAGATATGGAAGGTTTCAGGTGGTGAGAACTGAAGCTGAATTAGTATGTGAAAATAATTTCAATGCTAATTCATCTATATTTAAAAAAATAAAAGTACAAAGTGAAGACTATGCCAATAAGCTAAGTGAAAAGCTTAAACTAGACGCAATTAGTCAAAATAGTACAGAAATTGAATGGTAATTACTATAAATCTTTAAATCATGGCAAAAACTAAACTTGAATACGTTTGGCTCGATGGGTATAAGCCCACTCAAAGCCTAAGAAGTAAAACGAAAATTGTTTCGGATTTTGACGGGAAGCTAGAGAGCTGCCCCATCTGGTCATTCGATGGGAGCTCTACAGGCCAAGCCGAAGGCAATTCATCAGATTGTTTATTGAAACCGGTGGCTATCTTTCCTGATCCTGCTAGGAAGAATGCTTATATGGTCATGACTGAAGTCCTTAATTCAGATAGTACACCACACGTAAGTAATGGCAGAGCTTTAATTGACGATGATGATAATGACTTTTGGTTTGGCTTTGAACAGGAATATTTTCTTTGGGATCCACAAACAGGATTGCCCTATGGGTTTCCAAGTGGAGGTTTCCCACGTCCGCAAGGCCCTTATTATTGCTCAGTAGGTGCAAGTAACGCTTATGGCAGAGATATAGTAGAGGAACATCTTGACTTATGTTTGGAGGCTGGATTAAATGTAGAAGGCATCAATGCTGAAGTAGCAGCAGGGCAGTGGGAATTTCAAATTTTCGCCAAAGGTGCCGAGCAGGCTGGTGATCAGATCTGGATTGCCAGATATTTATTAGAACGAACTGCAGAAAAGTACGGCTTATCTATTAATTGGCACCCTAAGCCATTAGCTGGTGATTGGAACGGATCCGGTATGCACGCTAATTTCTCTAACAGTTTATTAAGGGAAGCAGGGTCAAAAGATGCTTATGATAAAGTATGTGATGCCTTTAGTCCCTTAGTGAAAGAGCACATTGAAGTATATGGAGCACATAATGATCAAAGGCTAACCGGGGCTCATGAAACGCAGTCAATCGATAAATTTAGCTATGGCGTTTCTGATCGGGGTGCTTCTATCAGAATACCTATTGGAGCTGTTGAAAATGGCTGGAAAGGATGGTTGGAAGACAGAAGACCTGCATCCAACGGGGATCCTTATAAGATTGCAGCCAGAATAATTAAAACAGTAAAAACGGTAGGCGAATTAGAAATGGTGTAGTATTAATATATGTTGTTGAATAAAAAAAGCGGCTTAATTAATTTTAAGTCGCTTTTTTTATACTCATAAATGTCTATTACCTAATAACTCTCTCAGGAAACACTACTACTGATTCACTTCCATTTTTAGCAACTGTCGCCACTCCAAAATAGAAGTTGTCAATAACTATGCCTTCTAATGTGAATTCATTTACATTGCCCACATAACGAGAATGATCCCAGGTTGGAGAGGTTGTACTTCTCCAATATATTTTATATCCCATGATGTTGTCATCTTTTTGATCATCCCAGGCTAATTTAGCAGATGGTTCAACAACGCCACCAATACCTACATTTTTAGGAGCGGGAGGAGCCCAGGCTAATCCTGCTAATGAAATGGCATTTACCGCCGTTAATTTTTTGGCATAATCAAAGTTTACACCTTCAATCACATCACCATATTCAATGCCATTTTCTACCCTTATATCCTGATGCTGCATGTTATAATTTTCGTGTGCTTCCATAATTCTGATGCCTGCAAAGCCCAAATCATTGAAAGGTCTGTGGTGTCCACCTCTACCAAATCTATCTAGTCTGTAAATCATCATTGGGTTCATCTCAGGCATATAGGTTTCAGTCTGTTTATGCACGTAACGAGCCAACTGACGTGAAATACCGTCTACTTCCCCGCCGTAAAATCTACGCATAGTACGTTCTCTTTCAGTTTCTGTAGGAGGCACCGGCTCTGAGAATATACGGAAGGCTCTGTTATCAATTACACCGTCAACACCTTCAATATTACCAATCATATCATTATTAAGGATACCTAAAATGTTCCATCCTTTTTCTTTAGCATATTTGGCTAAACCAGCGCCACCAAATAATCCTTGCTCTTCTCCTGAT
>JBBSPJ010000274.1:0-6083 GCA_038258905.1 Cytophagales bacterium | reverse complement strand
TTTTAGCATGGAAAATAAGCACCGATCAATCATTCACATGGATATGGACACCTTTTTTGTGTCTGTAGAGCGCTTAATGGAGCCCCGGCTACTTCATAAGCCTGTGATTATTGGGGGCAGTAACCGCGGAGTAGTAGCCTCTTGCAGTTATGAAACCCGCCTGTTTGGGGTACATTCTGCCATGCCCATGAAACTAGCCCTTCAGCTTTGTCCGGATGCCACCGTTATTTCCGGAGATATGGAAGCCTATAGCCGCTACTCGCACCAGGTAACAGAAATAATTACTGAAGTAGCACCTGTATTTGAGAAATCATCCATTGATGAATTTTACCTGGATGTAAGTGGTATGGACAAATACTTCGGCTGTTTTGAATGGGGTAAGGAGCTACGTCATAAAATTATTAAGGAAACAGGACTACCACTTTCCATGGGTTTATCGGTGAATAAGCTGGTCTCTAAAGTAGCTACCGGAGAAGCCAAGCCGAATAATGCCCGCCATGTGGAGCCCGGTCAGGAAACTGCTTTTTTAGATCCTATGCCAATCCGAAAAATACCTATGATCGGCAAAAAAACAGCACAGTTTCTGATGCAAATGGGCATTCACAAGGTAGAAACCTTGCGCAATATGCCTAGAAAGCTACTGGAACAAACCTTTGGCAAAAACGGCACCATGATTTGGCAAAGAGCCAATGGCATCGACCATTCTCCTATTACCCCCTACAGCGAGCAGAAGTCGATTTCTACTGAAAGCACTTTCCACCACGACAGCATGGATGTAAAGCAGATGAAGGTGATACTTACTGCCATGGTAGAAAAGCTGGCTTATAAGATGAGGAGCCAAAACCGGCTGACTTGTAATATCTCTATTAAAATACGCTACAGTAATTTTGATACTGAAAACAGGCAACGGAAAATTTCTTATACCGCCAATGATGAAACTTTAATCCGCTATGCAAAGGAGCTTTTCGATCAGCTATACACCCGTAGAATGCTCATTCGCTTAATTGGTGTGCGCCTCAGCGGATTGGTACACGGCAATTACCAGATCAATTTATTTGACGACACGCAGGAGCACATACAGCTTTTTCAGGCCATGGACAGCATCCGCAACAAACATGGCATTGAAAGCATTATGCGCGCCAGCACACTGGGACTGGATAAGAGATTGAGGGAGAATAGAAATTTATTTAGTGGGACGGAATGAGATGTCTTTTCAATGTAATCGTCCTAGCCACATATCATACTAATAAGGGGTTAGGTAGATATTTATTGCAATTGGCTATTCATTTCTAGATACTATTATTTCCACTCTCCTATTTTTCGATCTTCCATCAGGAGTGCTATTATCAGCTATTGGTTCCATAGCTCCTTTTCCTTCAAATTTGATGATTTCTGATGAAACCCCTAGTTCGATCAATTTATTTTTCACTGATAATGCACGCATTTCAGATAATTTCTTATTGTACTCTTCATTTCCAATATTATCTGTGTGTCCTATTATTTTGATTGATTTTAAATCACTTGTTACAATATTATCTACAAGTTGTTGGAAGAGGGAATCAGCTGTTTTAGATAGTTCATAAGAATCAAAATCAAAATAGGAGTTTTTAATAATAAAGGATTCAGTTTTTAAGCTATCAGCTAGCAGAATTTCTTTCTTAGCTTCTGTTAAGTTAGTTTCAAAAGATGGCATTTTTTTCGAAGAAAAAACCTCTTTCTCTGATAATTCTACTACTTCAAAATTATCAAAGCAATAGTATAAAGAATGACCTACTCCTTTCATTCTTGCCAAAAACGACTGATTGGCACCGGAAAAATTACCGATACTCAGATATTTTTCTCGTCCATTAGCTTTATATCTACCTGTGACCTTAATCCAAAAATCTTTTGAATTGAGCCTCAATCCATCTTCATACTTTAGCGATGTATATTCTGCGGAGTAATTGAAGGGCATACTTGTTATTGCTAATGGCTTTCTAGTCAAAAGAACAGATATTTCATTAATTGACTCTAACTTCGCGTCATTCTTTATAGTATATAGACTAATTTCATATTCCTTATTTCTTTTTAGCGGTGTCACCAATTCAACCTGAGTAACCTCACTCCATTCACTGTTAAAACCCTGGCATAAGCATATTTCACCAAACTGAATTGTATCTAATTTAGTGGAAATAAATGCAGAGAAATATGGATTAAATGTTCCGCTTGTTTTAGAAAAAACAATTTGATTATTTTTAGAGGCAATATCTGGCGAACCAGAGATTGACGACCAATAGTTAATTTTGTTATTTGCGTAATTTTCTAAACTTGGATTGGCCACTAAATTTTGCGCTTGGAGGAAGCTGCAACAACTGATTTCAATGGCCATAAAAAACAATAAGAATTTTATCATGATATTTTGTTACAAGTGCATTGTCATTTTTTTAACTATATAATCCAAATCAAATGATTATAACCTTACTTATAACGAAAACTCATACACATAATCCATTCTTCCACTCTTCAAAGGTGTAAACTCCTTTTCTAGTTTTTCATTTTCTACCGACTTAATTACATATACTTTCCTACCAATTATTTGATTTAAAAATTCACCTTTTCTAAAAAGTTTCTTCAAGGGTTACTTCATTCTCTTTTGTAGCAATTGAATAAATGAAGTTATTTCGAACAAACCGCCTTCAATTTTTAAATACTGGGTTTTAGCTTAATACAAACTCACCTGGATTTTATCCACTTCACATTCATTTACTTGAAATCCGTAACCTTCTAAATCCTTGATAAAACTGTTTTTAGTTTTTATATCAAAACTAAAGTCGAAGCGATTGGAAGAGTGTCCTGCATTTTCTATCATTAAATTATACGCTGAATTCAGATTCACCAGCCTCTCCAAATCGTGCAATTTTACGCTGTTGATTTGCAGTTCATTCCCTCGTTTCATGATCTGATTCATTACATTTCTATCTTGTGCCTTTTGCAATGCGCCATCACCTTTGGAGGATGCCCAATCAATACAAATAGTGGCTTTCTTAATTTTAGATTTCTCCACATTTGCACCTAATGCATTGGCTAATTGCTGTAAAAAAATTTGATTTATCTTTTGCTTGGATTGCGAATCGGAATTATAGTTGATTCTGAGGTGATAATTATCGCTCAGCCATTTCTTATCGACTTTCCATTCAAATTCATCAAATAGCTTTTCCAGAATTTCCTGCAAACTTCCGCCCATTCCGAATAGCTTTTCACCTTCTTCCCACCCTAGGTTTTGTTTGCCATCACCGTATTTGGAAAGTAAAATTTCATATTCGTCAGTTTGAAGGTTAATTATACTTTCTTTAGAAGCACCTTCTGCCATTTGAGCATTGATGTGGTTAAAACTGAAGCTGATTAGGATGAAAACGAAGTAGTATTTGATATTTTTCATATTGTTTTAGTTGATTTGGTTCTACTAAATAACTAACTTTATTAACAAGTTACAAGTTGCCGATTTTATAACTCACCCAGCCAAAGGCTGGCAGGCTCCTAATTTGTCTTCGACAAATCTTCCCCTCTCCCCCGAGGATAGAGGGGAGAAATTTCGTGTAAATCAACAATTTCTTTAAAGTTTTCATTGGAACTACAATCACCAATTTATAAAGTCAAAAAAACTAAAATTTCATTCTTATTTTGCTATTATTTTTAGTTTTATTTTGTAATTTTACTAAAAATATTAGTTAATGTATCTCAATTGCCATACTCATTTTAGTTTTAAATACGGTACGCTATCTCCCAAAGAGCTGATCATGGAAGCCTATGAAAAAGGTATCACTTCCCTGGCTTTAACGGACATCCATAGCACCGCGGCTTATATTGAAGCATTCCGTCTGCTGGAGAAAGAATTTTCGCATATACCCCTTAAAATTACGCCCGGTATTGAGTTCAGGATTGATGAACAATTGGCTTATATAGGTCTGGCTCGCAATAATGATGGCTTTGAAGAGCTCAATGCTTTCCTCTCCTACTATAACCGAAATGATTTGCCGCTGCAAACCAGGCCCCGCTTTACGGATCAGGTGATCGTAGTGTACCCTTTAAACACTCAGCCTAACTCGCTCCATACCAATGAATTTGTGGGTGTTAGCCCAGCAGATTTAGGCCGCCTCAAATACACCAAAAGTAAAGTACCAACCGAGAAGCTTTTGGCACTGATGCCTGTCACTTTTAAAGATAAAACCGGTTACAACATGCATAGACTGCTCCGTGCCGTGCAGCAAAATCAACTGCTTAGCAGATTGCCGGCACAGCTACAAGCGCAGCCCACAGAGTTTATGCGATCATGGGAGGAAGTGAAACATATTTATCAGGGTTTTGAAATTATCCTCCACAACACAGAGAAAATATTAGATGAATGTGAATTTAACATCAGCTTAGGAACTTCTAAAAATAAGCGCACTTTGCTGGGCTCGGCCATAGAAGACTGGCACTACTTTGAAGCAGAGGCCAGAAAAGGCTTTATGAACCGCTATGGAAAGAAAAACGCTATTCTCACAGAACGTTTTGAAAGGGAGATGGAAATCATCCGCCAGAAAGATTTTACGGCTTACTACCTGATTACCTACGACATGATTCAATTTGCCAAAAGTAAAGGCTTTCCGCATGTGGGCCGTGGCAGTGGTGCCAACAGCATGATTGCTTATTGCATGGGTATTACCAATGTAGATCCTATTGCGCTGGATTTATATTTCGAGCGTTTCCTGAACCCTTCGCGTAGCTCTCCACCTGATTTTGATATTGATTTTTCCTGGCAAGATAGGGATGAGGTGATTCAATATTTGTTTGCCAAACACGGCTTACGGCATACGAGTCTGCTAGGTACCCACACCACCATGAAAGCCCGCATGATGATTCGGGAACTAGGAAAAGTATTTGGGTTGCCGAAAGAGGAAATTGATAAACTGGCAGAAAACCCTGCTCATTACGGAAAAAAGGATCCTTATCTGCAAAAAGTATTGCATTTCACTAAGCACATGGTGGCTAAACAATTCCCCGCCAATATTTCCATCCATGCCGGAGGAATATTAATTACGGAGCGACCTATTTATGCCTATACCGCCACAGAAATGCCTCCAAAAGGCTTTCCTGTCTCCCATTTTGAGATGCACAATGCAGAAGATATTGGTATTTACAAGTTCGATATTTTGAGTCAGCGCGGTTTAGGGCATATTAAAGATAGCATTGCCTTGGTAGCTAAAAACCAGGACAAAAAGATAGACCCCAGAAATATACATACCAATGTGCTGGAAAAAGACCCGAAAATTAAAGCTCTCATCAGCAAAGGACATACCATGGGTTGCTTTTACGTGGAGTCTCCCGCCATGCGCATGTTGTTGGGCAAGCTCAATTGCGAGGATTATATTACGCTGGTAGCTGCCAGCTCCATCATCAGGCCCGGTGTATCGCAATCCGGGATGATGCGTGCCTATATTGAGCGACACCATAGTAATGGAAATTATGAGGCCATCCACCCGGTAATGGATGAGCTCATGAAAGAGACTTATGGTGTAATGGTATACCAGGAAGATGTGATTCGTGTGGCGCATCATTTCGGTGGGCTTACCCTGAGTGAATCGGACATACTTCGTAGGGGGATGTCGGGGAAATACCGCTCCAGGGCAGAATTTCAACGAGTGGAGGATCAATTCTTTAAAAATTGTAAGGAAAGAGGCTATGACGACAAGGTAGTGCAAAGGGTATGGTTTGAAATATCGAGTTTTTCCGGCTTCTCTTTTGCCAAAGGTCACTCCGCCAGTTTTGCTGTGGAAAGCTATGAAAGCTTATATTTAAAAGCACATTTTCCTCTGGAGTTTATGGTGGGCGTTATCAATAATTTTGGTGGCTTTTATAAAACAGAATTCTATTTCCACGAAGCCCGAATGCATGGGGCTGAAATATTGGCGCCTTGCATCAATACGAGCGATTATCTTACTGATATTTCCGGCAAGTGCATCCATATTGGCTTTATCCATATCAAAGATCTGGAGCAAAAAATCGCACAGCTTATCCCAAAAGACAGGGAAAAGTATGGCGCTTACAAAAGCATGACTGATTTT
>JBBSPJ010000273.1:0-6090 GCA_038258905.1 Cytophagales bacterium | reverse complement strand
GCAATTTTACCAGATCCACAGTAATTCTTTAAAAGAGATAAAATCTTTGAAGGTGTTGCATGAAGTGTTGAGGTAATCTTTAAAAACGGGATATTAAGTAAATGTTATCTTTATTTTAAAGCCTTGAGGTATGAAGCTAAAATCGTAATTTAGTAACCACATAAAAAACTAAGCAATGAAACTTTTGAACACTATAATAATAGGTAGTAGTATTATACTAATGGCTTCTTCCTGCTCTAATAATTCCGAAACAAAGTATGCCAACCCCTGTGATGAATTAGATGCTGTGGATTTAGAGATGCTCCAAAAAATAGATAAAATAAGAGGCCAATATAAAGATGAACCCGATTTTATCAAAAGATTAAATGATGCTCAAATATATTGGATTCAGTATAAAGACAGACATATCAGAGCATTATACCCTGATAAGAAAGAAAATTATAAAAAGGAATTTGGCATGGATTACAACTACTGCAAATGTGATGAGCATGTACGAATTACAAAAGCCAGAATAGAAGAGTTAAACCGTTGGTCAAACCCAAAGAAAACTCATGATAAATGTCCTACCTCAATAAAATAAAAAGAGAGCTCTCCAGCTCTCTTTTTTAATGATTTAGTGACTTTTAAAAGGTATATCCTACGCCCACACCAAAGGAAGTTCCAGGTGCTCTTCTGGTAAAATACTGATCAGTAGATTGAAAAGCTGTATAGAATTCCTCTCTCACATCATTTAAAATATTATCTATACTTATATTTATTGAGAATTTTTCCTCTTCTCCAAAACGTTTATTTAAATTGAGATTTAAGCTGTGAAATGGTTCTGCAAACACATCTGGAAATAAACTTCCTCCTACAAATACCAAGGTAGGACCTTGAACATTGTAAAATAAGCCGGCTTCAAACTTTCTATCTATATTATCGTAAGTGAACCCTGTATTTATTACATAGGGTGCTTGTCCAGCCATCTCCCTTGTGTCATCAATCGTTTGTCCAGGTTTCTCATAACTTTTTCTCGCTTCAAATTCATTATTAGACATTTTCAAGACTGATTTAGTATAAGTAAAATTACCACTTAAGCTAAACATTCTCAATCTAGGAGATATAAAATCCAAAGACTTCCTAAATTCTACTTCAGCACCATAGGCTTTTGAATCACCTACATTTCTAGGCTGAAACTCATTAGTAGTTTGAGCCACTGAGATCCTAACAATCTCTATTGGATCTTGAAAAGATTTAAAAAATAATCCCGCTGAAAATAATTCATTTCTTTTTAAATACATCTCCCATCGTAAATCCAGATTGTCAATAAGGGTTGATTTCAAATTACCATCCCAATCTGGATATGGAAATAACCCTCCGTTGAAAGTCCTGTTACTGATAGGGTCTAAAATTTGAGCAAAAGACATTTCTTTAAATGACGGCCTTGCGATTGTCTTTGAATAAGAAAAACGTGCATTTTGTTGATCATTTAAATTATAAATGAGATTAATTGATGGAAAGAAATTTAAATCATCCAAGACTTTGTCATTTTCTAAATTGTTTCCATCTTCAAAATTTTCATTTGCCCATGTTATATCTCTTCCTGTATGTCTTTGAACAAATTTTTCAACTCTTAAGCCCAAAATCGTTTTAAAATTAGTAAAAGGAGAAATTTCGGTTGAAACATATCCAGCAATGTTGTCAACTGTGGAGTTAAATTCATTAGGGTTTGGATCATTATTTAATGACTGGAAATAACCCCTACCTTCATTCGGATAAAGGTTTTCATCTTGCAAAATATCATTAGGATTCCCAGACCAAGCAGGTTGGGAACCAAAAAATGCCATTTGGTAAGATAAAATTTCAAAATCTCTTTCTTTGAATACGTAACTACCACCGAATTTTATTTTAGCATCTGATTTAAATAATTCCAAGTTTTTTGTCACATCTACTTTACCTACTATGTTAACTTCCTCCAAATACCTCCAAATGCGTGAAGGCAAACCAGCCTGGCCAGCAGATAAAATAGGGTTATTCTGACTCAAAGAAAATGCTGTTTTCCTGATATCTGGATCTTCGATATTAGAAAATGTAGGAGAAAGCCTCCAATCAACAGACCATGAATTATCACTAGTATAATGTTCTCCACCTAATAAGAAATTGGTGAGCCCTCTTTGAGAATAAGCTAAATTATCAGAGGTGGCTGAAAAACCTGACTTGCCAGTGGCAAGATCTTCAGGATCATCAACTATACTAAACTGAGCAGAAGTTGTTTCACCATTTTGAAGATGCAATGCAGTTACACGATATTTGGAATTTCTTGTTTTAAAAGCTACACCCGCTAGACCTCCTAAAAGAATACTACGTTCTGCTTGTTGACCTCTCTGTACTGTGGCAGTGATGAGTTCGGTTCTATCAAGTTCTTGACCTGGCTTTTCATACTCTCCATATATTATATTATCATAAAATATAGTGTTACTCTTATAATTAGCTGAGAAAATGTAACCTAATTTATTCCCATTGTTGAAAGATTTTTGATTTCCAGTGGTAACACCAAGGCTGTAATCCATTAAACTCTGCTTTGTGGAAGCACCTAATGTTGGATTAAAACTATTTGCAAAATCAAATACTTCTTGATCTGTTGCTTGAAAAGGCAAAGGTACGCCCGCTGCTGGTTCGGTAGGTATATCTCTAACCTCATTGCTAAAACCTAACCAATCTGTATCACTTCCTTCGTATGATAAAAAATCATTATTAAAATGCATGGAAGGATTGTAAGATACTTTTAGGGATATATCTAAAATTCTTTCTTCAGGAAATTCTTTAGTTTCAATATTAACAATTCCACCCGTAAAATCTGCCGGCATTTCAGCTAGTGCAGATTTTAAAACAATCATATTGTCTATTAAATTAGTTGGAAAAATATCAATTTGTAAGCTGTTTCTGTCAGGATCCAGCCCAGGGATATCCATACTATTTAGCATAGTTTTGGTATACCTATCTCCTAAGCCTCTAACATAAACGTACTTCCCTCCTTCAACAGAAACTCCAGTAACTCTTTTTACAGCACCCGCTGCATTAGCATCACCAATTTTTCTAAAGTTTGCTGCTGATATACCATCTACTAAGTTAGATGACTTTCTTTTAATAGTTAAAAGTGCCGCCTCATTGGTCCTTAAAGCCTTAGCTGTTACAACAACCTCTCCTAATTGTTCAATATCTTCCTTCATTGAAATATTGTCAATTATTGTAACCTCTCCTGATTTAACTTCTACATTCTGAATAGTTATTTTTGAGTAGGTAACAAAAGAAACAACAAGGTTATATTTGGCAGGATTAGTATTTATCTCAAACTTACCGTCAAAATCTGTTACTGATCCGTTCGTGGTACCTTCTAATATCACATTAACACCAAATAACGGTTCTCCATTGGCGGCATCAGTTACCGCACCTCTAATTGTCCCGTTTTGCGCAATTGCAAAGGATGATACAGCAATATTAAAGATAATTGTAATTAAAATTTTGTTCATCATTTTATGATTTAAATTGATAATGCAAAATTCTAACAATTCTCTTCAATAATTTGCTATTCTCAATTATTGAAATATTAAATAATTGAGAATCGGGTAACATTTAGATAACATAAAAAAAGCTTGCTATTAAATTAGCAAGCTTTTTCATCGTATTAAATTTCTATTTATTATTCTAAACCAATGCTCTCTAATGCACCTGAAGCTGAGGCCCATGTCCAAGCATAGTTTGAAGCCGCATTATCACCACCACCTACTGTGTTGGCATTTAATTCTACTGCAGTAGTAGCTGCATCAGGAACGTTTTCAAATACCTCACCATAAGGTCTTCCGTTAGCTGGTAAAGTATATTCGAAACCAGTTGATGTTGCTGAGTTATCTCCTCCGAATGATTCGAATGGACGGAATCTCTGATCACCTTCTTCAGAAGGATCCTCATCTAATACAAAACCATAAGTATCAGACCATCCATAGAAATAAATATTTGTTAATACTGCATTGGTATTACCATCCCAATCAACTAAGTGATCAATATTATTTCCAGCATAGACAATTCCATTATTAAAGGTATGGAAACCTCTTTTGGCTACTCCACCTTCTGGCCCATCTAATTCAAATGCACTTCCACTTGGATTAACTATAATAAAGTTTTCACAAGTTCCATTCCAATCCTGATCAGAGTCTAAACCATCATCTCCAGCATTCCAAATAAGAGCGTTAGTTACATCTACATCACCACCGAACCACTCAATACCATCATCCTGATTAGCCACAACCTCTACGTTTTCAACTACAGTGCCTGATCCAACTCCACCAAAAGTGATACCATTAATCTCATTACCAGAACCAATTAAAGTTCCACCGTGTCTTACTGAAACATAACGGATAATTCCAGAATTATCGGTTGCATCAGTTCCACCGTATAATCCGTTTGGATCTTCAGTTGGTATACCTTCTATTTGTACTTCTGCAGCAGATGCAGCTATAGGAGCTCTACCTAAAACAATCAAACCACCCCATAAACCATTTACATCAGGGTCTAAGTTTGGAGAAGCAATCATACCTGATTCAATCTCATCAGCTACAGAAGTGAAAATAATTGGCTCCTCTGCAGTTCCATCAGCAATTAGAGTGCCTCCTCTTGCAATCACTAATACTGTAGAGTTTGCACCTGCACCAGCTTGACCTTTAATAACCGTACCAGGGTCTATTGTTAAGGTAGCTCCATCTAAAACAATTATTCTGCCACCTAAAACATAAGTGTTATTTTTAGTCCAAGTCACATCTTCTGAGATATTTTCAGTGATGACAAACGTATCATTTACCGGAGGTGCCTCACCTACAGATAAAACATGAGTAACAGCTGCTTCGTCACCGTCTTCATCAGTAGCAGTAAAAACAAATACTAAGTTTTGATCAGCATCAGCCTCAGCTGCAGTATAAGTAAATTCAACTGTTTCAGAAGTTTCTCCTTCAAAATTCACTACATCACCAAATGCTGCACCATCTTTAGTAATACTAAAAGAAGCTAAACCATCTGGAGCAGTTAAAGTAGCTGTTACGGTTGGCAATGTTCCTAAATTTTCAATTTCAGCTGTTGCAGGAATACCAGTTATGGTAACACCAGCATCTGGCTCAGTTCCTTCATCCTCATCACATGCTGTGAATCCGAAGCCTATTGCTAACAAAAGCAATGTAAATAAATTAAATTTTTTCATCGTGAATAATTTTTGTTTGAGTTTATACATTCAACTAGCACAAAGGTGGCTATTTAGTATTACCTGAACTTCTATTAGCTTTTAGCAAATTGTTACCAATTACTTCACGATGTTAACTTTGTGTTAAACTAAAAAAGCGTCCCAACCGGAACGCTTTTTTAGGTGTCTTATCTTTTTTATAAGAATTTGTATCTTTAATTACTTGTCATCCAATAGGAATCTTATTCAAGATTTTCTGGATAATATCTTTAGTGGTTACTCCATCAGCCTCTGCTTCATAATTCAATAATATTCTATGGTTCATTACGTCATAGGCTATTTCTTTAATGTCCTCAGGCAATACATAATCTCTGCCTTCCATAAATGCAATGGCCTTTGCTCCTAAGTTTAAATTGATACTTGCCCGTGGCGATACACCATACTGGATATATTCTGCCTCCTCCTTTAAATTGTAATCTGAAGGATTTCTGGTGGCATAAACCAACTCGATAATATAACGCTCTAAAGATTCAGAAATCTCTACTTTATTGATTTCATCTCTGATCTTAAATATATCTTCTTTGGAAAGTAATACATTGACGTCTTTACTAAATGACATATTAGACATCCTGCGCATCACCTCCAACTCCTGCTCTTTAGTAGGGTAGTCCACCGTTACTTTCAACATAAATCTATCAACCTGTGCTTCCGGCAAGGGGTAAGTTCCTTCCTGATCAACAGGGTTTTGTGTAGCTAAAACCAGGAAGGGTCTATCTAACTTATAAGAAGTTTCACCAATAGTAACTTGTTTCTCCTGCATAGCTTCCAGTAAAGCAGATTGCACCTTAGCTGGGGATCTATTTACCTCATCGGCTAAAATTAAG
>JBBSPJ010000272.1:0-6138 GCA_038258905.1 Cytophagales bacterium | reverse complement strand
TTTTTTTATGGTAAAGAAAAATGTACTTCCTTTTCCTATTTCGGATTCCAACCAAATAGTTCCACCGTAATACTCAACTATTTTTTTCACTATAGCTAAGCCCATTCCAGTACCCTCATATTCTAGTTTAGAGTGCAGCCTCTGGAAAATTATAAAAATCTTTTCATGATTTTTTGGTGTAATGCCAATACCATTATCTCTAACATGGAACCTCCAGAAGTCATCTAAATCCTCACAGCCAATATGTATTTCGGGAATAATATCTTGCTTGGTATATTTTAGTGCATTATTAATCAGGTTTTGGAATATTTGTGTGAACTGAACCTTGCTCCCAATAATTACTGGTAATTGATTAAATTTAATTTGCGCATTTTTTTGCTCAATAATATTTTGTTGCATACTACAGATTTCAGCAATTATCTTATTCAAATCAACCTTAAAAACTTCTTCATTTATTTGGCCAATTCTTGAAAAATCTAATAAATCAAGGATGATCTGGCGCATCCTCTCTGCACCATCAACTGCATGATGAATATACTGTAATCCTTTATCATCTAACTTATCACTATACTTTTTTTCAATTAAGCTTAAGAAACTACTCACCATTCTTAAGGGCTCCTGCAAATCATGAGAGGCTACATAAGCAAACTGTTCTAATTCATTATTGCTATTTTGTAGTTTATTGGTATACTGTTGTAAGGAGTTATTCATCAGGCGTAATTCTTCTGTTTTTACCGAAACCCTATTTCTTAATTTAGTAGGTTCATTGGTTAGATATAAAACAAAAATGCTTAAGGTGATAGCAAATAAGATACCCATTATAGAAAATGGTAAAGCCTTGTAAAAATGAGGTGGATTAATATATTTAACATAAAGATACCAATTACCCAGAGGCACGAAGTTTTTATGGTATATTCCTTCCAGGTAATCAATTTCATGATGAAAAAAATAGGATGACTCATTGATTTGATCCTCAACCTTTATCAAATCATAAATGTAGGTTTCATTTATTCCGGTAGACTGTATTCCAGCAGCATTTAATAGTGTATTTGCTTTTAAAATAACTGCAGCAAACCCCCAAAACTCATTATTTTTGATAATTGGAAGTCGACCCACAATTCCTTTCCCCCCTTGCTTTAAATCAAATGGACCCTGAAAATATAACTCCAATCTTTCCTGTGAATTTTGAATACCTGATTTACTAGCAGGGTTATTCAGGATATCATAATTTATAACAGACTCATTACCTGTTAACGGGTAGGTATTTGAGATAACGGTTCCCTCAACTAACTGAAGTGCATCAATAAATTTATTATCGGCAATAATTTCCGCAGCAACAGAATCGAAATGATCTGTCAATAAATTTCTCTCCTCTAAAAACGATATTATTTTAGTGGAGGTAATACTATTAATCAAAGACGATTCAAGCTGCTCTTTTATTCGGATCGATTCCTGTTTAACCTTATCCAAATCCTGGTCCTTTTCCAATAAATAAATTTTGAAAGCTATGGTTTGCGTAATAATTAAAGCAATCAGAAAAGTGATAATACCGACAAATACTGGCTGGCAAACCAGATTTGTAATCTTCTTTAATATTTTTGACACAACTTATAAGATCTTAACACATAATTAATTGAATGTAAGAATAATTTTTTTAAAGTATTAAGAAACTTATAATAATTGCAGTTATATGATCAGAGTCATTTTTTTACATGATTAATTATCTGTGAAATTGATTTATTTGCCATAAGATATTAGGTAAAAGCCATAAATTTTAAAAAAGCACAGATTCTAATTAGTTATCAAAGGTTAGGGCTGCTTTATAAAATCAGAAAAATCACTAAGATTACCTAAATTATATCTTTTAGCATCCTCTTCCCTTATAAGCATAGCAAAGGTATTATTAAAGCCTAAAGAAGGCATCCATTCAAATCCAAATTGTATCTGTGATTGCTCGTTTACATAATCATAAACCTTTTGAGGTGAATTTAATAAGGTGGATTTTTGAGCACTAATCGGATCTAGCATTAATAACAGGGCTGTACCAGTATATTCAGGGTATAGGTCAATTTCATCATTTTTCATAGCATCCATTAACAATTTAGTGCCACCGAATCCTATCTTCATTTCCACTTTTAGTTGGGTATGGTGTTCAATCATCAGTTGAAAAATATGCGCTAAAATATAATTTTCTGTGAATGCTTTACTCCCTACCTTGATTAACCCAGAGTATTTTTGACCCTCGCTAGGTTCTTTTCCAATCAAACCTTGCTTTAAGAGAAAGTCTTTTGCTACATCTTTGGGTAATCTTTTTTCTTCATCTACCTTAAAATTCATTTCTGTCATGGCATCGGTACTAATTCCTCCCGCTAATTTTTGAAAAACAGCTTTTAGTTCAGGGTACTTTAAAAGAATATCCTTTCTTAGCATTGGAGCTGCTTCATAAGGCGGAAAATAATTTTTATCATCTCTCAAAATTGTTAGATCATAGCCCTTAATCCTGCCATCTGTTGAAAATCCACTAATGATATCCACTTCACCTTGTTTTAAAGCCTGATACATTAATCCTATTTCCATTTCTACATAGTCCAACTTAAAATCATACGCTTTTAAAAGACCCTGCAGTCCATCTTCTCTATAAATAAACTCCGAAGGAAACCCTCCTTTCATTCGTTTCGATTCTGCATCAGTAGTGAAGCTTGTGGAATTGATTAGTTTGAAAGCAAAATACCCAATTAATAAAATCACTGAGCCAATCAACACTCTTTTAATGGTCTTTAATTGACTTTTTTGAATTAGCCCGAGTACAGCATCAAATAATAAGGCTAAAAGAGAAGCGGGAATAGCGCCTGCAAGAATCATATTGGAATTATTGAGTTGAATCCCTTGCAAAATGAATTTCCCTAGCCCACCCGCTGCAATAAATGCACTTAAGGTGGCTACACCAACATTAATTACCGATGCCGTTCTTATACCAGCCATAATATAAGGAAGCGCCAAAGGGATTTGCACCTTTAAAAGCAATTGATGCTTTTGAAGCCCCATAGCAATGCCAGCTTCCATTACTGCAGTGTCTACCTCCGTAATTCCTGCGAATGTATTTCTCACTATGGGAAGCAAGGCATATAAAAATAATGCGGTAATAGCAGGTACCATCCCAATACCCATCAAAGGAATTAAAAAACCCAATAAGGCAAGGCTTGGAATGGTTTGAATAATATTGACAAAGCTGATAAATACTTGAGCAGACTTCTTTCTTCCGGCTATAAAAATCCCTAATCCTATACCCACAATGGATGCAAAAAAAAGAGATATCAACGTCAGTTCAATGTGTTCAATAACCTGGTTAAGCACCTCGGCTTTATTTTGATCGATAAAAGTGATAAAATCCTTCATAACTGCTCCTTCCATTGATAAAAGGCATTCATTAAAACACTGTTTTCTTTCGTGCTAACGTTTTGGAGCCTGCTTAATAATGAATCATCTTTCACTTGATCATTAAAGCTTTCCTTTAAAAAAGGAGTAAGATCTTTCAATTTACAAGCTCCTAATTCTGCCTGAAATTGATCAGAAGCAATAAAATTGCTTACATAGGAATTGGCAGGTTTAAATACTAAGGAAGTGGGCGTTCCCAATTGTTGGATTTTTTTATCGGCAATCAAGCAGATTTTATCGGCCATACTGATTGCTTCTTGTAAATCGTGAGTCACCATCACCGTAGTAATTTTTTCCTTCTGCTGTATCTTTCTAAAATCTTCTCTTATTTTCTTTCTTATAATGGGATCTAATGCACTAAAGGGCTCATCCATTAGTAATATTTTAGGCTTCGTAATTAGAGCTCTTGCCAGGCCAACTCTTTGTATTTGCCCGCCACTGAGTGCTTTTGGCAGTTTATGAGCTAATAGTTCATAATCCAAACCCAATCTACTCATCCAGTCTTTTACTGCTTCTTTAATCCTGCTTTCCTCCCATTTCTTTAACCTTGGCATTAAAGCTATATTATCATAAACTGAATAATGAGGAAATAAGCCTACGTGCTGAATGACATAACCGATGCTTCTGCGCCACTCAATGATTGATAAGTCCTGCAAAGGATTGCCTTCAACATAAATCTCTCCTTCACTGGCATCAATCAAACCATTAATCATTTTCAATAAGGTGGTTTTTCCACTTCCGCTTGCTCCTAATAAAACAAGAAACTCTCCTTCCTCAATTTCTAAGGAAATATTATCCAATATAATATCACCTCCATAAGATTTGCTGATGTTTTTAAATGAAATCACTCTGCCTGATTGATTAGAAACTTGAAGATTGTAAAAGTAATGCTGAAAATTAAGCAATTAGCAGACTATTTTGTTTATAATATTTGCTTAAACATCAAAATTGTAGAAAAGCACCTTAATAATTGAATGGAAAGACTTAATTTTACCTATCAAAATAAAGAAAATATGAGTAAAGCAGAAATAGTTACAAATAAAGGCACCTTAAAAATTGAATTTTATGATAAGGATGCCCCAAATACCGTGAAAAATTTTCACGATTTAACCAAGAAAGGATTTTATGATGGAGTGAAATTTCATAGAGTTATACCTGATTTTATGGTTCAGGGTGGAGATCCTACCGGTACAGGAGCAGGTGGACCTGGCTATTCTATTGATTGTGAGTTAAAAGGTGAAAACCAATACCACGACAGAGGAGTATTATCAATGGCTCATGCTGGTAGAAATACAGGCGGATCACAATTTTTCATCTGTCATAACCGTAAAGGAACACAGCATTTAGATGGTAACCATACCGTTTTTGGTAAGGTATATGAAGGACTAGATGTAATTGATGAACTTCGCAAAGGAGATGTGATGGAAAAAGTGAGTTTAATAGAGGAATAAAAATGAAAAAGTCAGGTTTATTCAACCTGACTTTTTCATTTAGATAATGCTTTAAAATGATAAGATAAGATTGCTATTATTATAAAAATCTTTATATTGGAACGTCAATGCAATTACAACAAAGCAATCTTACAATTTTAAACTTATTCTACTTTGGTACCTTGGATGTTCTAATATAAGATTGCTTCGGGCGTGCCTTCACTGTCTGCAATCAAGCAGACTCGCAATGAAACCTTAAGAATAAGGAACCTTCTTCATGCTAATCCCTAACTCAGACTCAATCTTCATTAATTGCTTAAGTTCGCCCTTAGTGCAAAATGCCATGCTAATTCCCTGCTTACCGGCTCTGGCAGTTCTGCCACTTCTATGAATATAATAGTCAATTTCCCTGGGGATTTCATAATGTACCACAAAAGCTAAATTGGCTATATCAATACCCCTGGCAGCCACATCTGTCGCTATCAATAAGTCGGATTTTTTGCCCTTGAAAGCCCTAAGCATTTTATCACGGTCTTTTTGATTCATATCCCCTTCTAAAATGCCTGCATTCAGTTTTCTGGCCTGCAATTGCTCATGCAATTTTCTGGCAGCAACCTTTGTATTGCAAAAAATTACGCCCCTCTCCCCTTTTTGCGACTTTAAAAAGTATTGCAAAACGCTTATTTTCTCGTCATTGTCGCATGGCACATACTGATGAATAATTTTCTCATTCACCAACTCATTGCCTGAAGTTTGAATATGCTTAGCAGCCGGATCTAAATATTGTTTTATAATGTATTTAATGTCTGTAGGGATAGTAGCAGAGAACAACCAAATGTTCTTTTTATGCGCCATGGTTTGGAAAATAAATTCCAAATCTTTCTTAAAGCCCATACTCAACATTTCATCAGCTTCATCCAGTACCAAAGTTTTAGCTTGGCGGATATCAACTGCTTTTCTGCGAATTAAATCAGTTAATCTACCAGGAGTAGCGACCAAAATATGAGTAGGCCTACGTAGATTCTGAATCTGTTGCTCAATCTTTGCCCCTCCGTAAACCGATTCAGTGAAAATTTTATCAGTATGCTTAGTAAACTTAAAAAGCTGCTTGGCTAATTGCTGGCATAGCTCTCTTGTGGGAGCAATAATTACTGCCTGGATCTTATCATCTTGTCTGTTGATATGCTGCAAAATGGGCAATCCAAAGGCTGCGGTTTTACCGGTACCGGTTTGTGCCTGGGCTACCAAATCGCCGGGATTATTGAGCAAGTAA
>JBBSPJ010000271.1:0-6143 GCA_038258905.1 Cytophagales bacterium | reverse complement strand
TTTCATTAGGTAGATAATAATTAATATTACAACGTATTGATATCATTATTGAAATTTTTTTATCTATAAAGTAGAAAAAAGAAGAGATTCAATATTACTTTTAGCCTAAACATTCAATTCCTTAAGAGATTGCTTAGAGAGGTTCGGTAAATTCTTCTAAATTTGTGAAAATCCTACAAAGTAAAATTAATGCTATTAGCCATTCTATCAGGTTTTATTGTTGCAATTTTATTAGTGCCATTCGGTAAATGGCTCAAAGGAAAATGGAGCTTTCTTATTGCTTTATTGCCCATTGGCTTATTTGTCTTTTTTGCCAGTAAAATAGCTTCTATTTCTTCAGGGAATCCAATTCTACAGAAACTAGAATGGGTGCCGCAAATGGGTATTAACCTAGATTTTAACCTGGATGGCCTCTCCCTGATTTTCTCATTAATGATTACCGGAGTAGGTGCTTTGGTATTTATTTATACTTCATATTATTTAAAAGGCCATGAATATTTAGATAGATTTTTTGGTTACTTATGCCTTTTTATGGCTGCCATGTTAGGTCTGGTTTTATCTGACAACCTTATTACACTCTTTGTTTTTTGGGAACTCACCAGTATCAGCTCATTTTTCTTAATTGGTTTCAATAATAAAGATATTGCATCTCGAAAATCAGCTTTAACTGCGCTTGCTATTACGGGCTTAGGTGGTTTATGTCTTTTGGCTGCCGCTTTAGTGGCTCATCATATTACAGGCACTTATAGTATCATCGAAATTTTACAATCTGATATTGCTTTGCAAAGCCACGGACTATACATAGGCCTGGTTTGCTTAGTTTTTGGGGCTGCTTTTACCAAATCAGCACAATTTCCCTTCCATTTCTGGTTGCCTGGTGCCATGAAAGCACCTACCCCTGTTTCTACTTATCTGCATTCTGCCACCATGGTAAAAGCAGGTATTTATTTACTATTCCGATTAAGCCCTGCTCTATCAGGGCCAGATTTCTGGCATTACAGCTTATGGATTTTTGGGGGAATTACCATGCTTTATGCTGCCATTCAAACGTTATTTAAGGATGATTTAAAAAGTATTCTGGCATATTCCACCATATCTGCCTTAGGGATATTGGTTTTTCTGATTGGCATTGGAACCGAGGAAGCTATGTTAGCCGCTTTGATTTTTGTACTAGTTCATGCCTTATATAAGGCTACTTTGTTTTTAATGACGGGCATTATTGATCATGAAACTCACACCAGGCAGGTAAGCCAGCTTTCGGGTTTAGGCAAGATGATGTTACCTGTTGCAATTGCCGGCTTTCTAGCCGCATTATCCAATTCGGGTATCCCACCAAGCTTCGGATTTTTAGGCAAAGACCTCATTTATGAAGCTTCACTGCACACTAGAATATTGCCGACTATTTCCACTATTGCCTTAATTGCTACCAATATTTTACTGCTTTTTGCCGGTTTTATGGCAGGAGTAAGACCTTTTATTGGGAAACTCAAGGAAGAGCACCAGAATGTAAAATCTGGGTCGTCAATGCTTTGGGTGCCCGCTTTAATTCTTGCTATACTCTGCATAGTTTTTGGTTTGGCCCCAGCTTTGGTGGAATCAACCTTAATAGCACCGGCCATGGAAGCTTTAGGTATGGGGCAATTTGAATTTCATTTAAAACTCTGGCATGGGTTTAATCTTATTTTAGGTTTGAGTGCTATTACAATTGGCATTGGTTTGCTCCTGTTTTTCCTTATCAAGCCAAGTAAAAACCGAGAGGATAACATGATGAAATGGGAGAAATTTGCACCAAAAGCTATATTTGAAGCTTTGGCCAGTAATTTTCAACAATCTTCTTCTTTCTGGACCGGCAAAATACAGAATGGATATCTTCGGAATTATATCCTGGTTATTTTATTATTTTTAATGGGAATGATGGTCTATGGTTTAGGAAGTGACTTTAGACTGCAAATTGATTTTAACCAACTTTTACATGTAACAGTATATGAAATTGCAATTGTTTTAATTATGCTTGGAGCAATTCTATTTTCAACTATAACAGGCTCTCGGCTTACTGCTGTGGCTGCTATGGGAGTTGTAGGTTATTCACTTTGTTTGCTATTTGTGTTTTATAGCGCGCCCGATTTAGCCATGACACAATTTGCTATTGATACTCTAACCGTTATTTTGTTTGTATTAGTTTTATATAAACTGCCAAAGTATTTATCTTATTCTAAAAAAACTAATCGTATAAGAGATGGAATTATTGCCACTATATTTGGAGGTATGATTACAATATTGGCATTAAGTGTTTTAAACCAACCTATGAACCCTAGAATAGGTAATTATTACACGGAAAATGCATATACACTAGCCAAAGGTAAAAATATAGTAAATGTAATTTTGGTTGATTTTAGAGGGATGGATACCCTGGTAGAAATAACTGTGTTAGTAATTGCGGCTTTAGGAGTTTTTGGTTTAATGAAAATAAGGCTTAAAAGTAAAGAGAAGATTCGTTAATTAACTGAAGAAATGAAATCACTAATATTAAAAACAGCATCTAATTACTTATTGCCATTACTTCTGCTATTCTCAATATTTATCTTACTGAGAGGGCATTATTTACCAGGCGGGGGGTTTATTGGAGGGTTAATTGCCTCTATAGCTTTTGTGTTACATGCATTTGCTAATGGTTTAGCCAATACAAAATCTATCTTAAGAATACATCCCGGCTTTTTAATGCCTGTAGGATTACTTTTAGCGCTCCTAGCAGGCATATCACCACTTTTAACAAATCAACCTTTCATGACAGGGCTTTGGTATCCTGAAAAAATACCTGTAATCAGTATGATAGGTTCTGCCTTATTTTTTGATATTGGGGTTTATCTGGTAGTGATTGGTGTAACACTTACCATAATTTTCACTATATCCGAATCGGCTTAATATGGAAATACTTTTAGCTTTAATGACCGGATTGCTTTATGCCGCAGGTATTTATATGATTCTAAGAAGAAGTCTGGTGAAATTGATCCTTGGACTTATATTATTAGGTAACGGAGTAAACCTTTTAATTTTCTTATTAGGCAGAATTACTAAAGGCGCACCACCCGTAATTCCTGACAGTGCCAGTACATTGACGGGAGTATTCGCTGATCCCTTACCTCAAGCTTTAATATTAACAGCCATTGTCATCAGTTTTGGCCTGCAATCATTTGCCATCATTTTAATTAAAAGGGCTTATAAAGTGGTTAAAACTGACGATTTAGACGAAATGAATACTACAGACGAAAACGCATGAGCCAACATTTGATTATAGCACCCATACTTATTCAGTTCATCATCTCTGTGGTGTTAATGTTTCTATGGAAAAAGGTATTGGCACAGAGAATAGTAAGTATTATTGGTAGTATCATAGCCTTAATAATTTCCACAAGTCTCTTTATTTATGTTTGGCAAAATGGAATTGTGGCAATGCAGGCAGGGAATTGGGAGGCTCCTTTTGGTATAACTTTAGTGGCCGATACTTTGTCTGCCACTTTAGTGCTACTCACATGTGTAGTAGGTTTATCTATCTCCATTTTTGCTGCTGGTTCAATTGTTAATGCAAGGGCTCGCTTTGGTTTTTTTTCTATTTACCATTTCTTATTAATGGGAATTTGTGGTTCCTTTCTAACAGGAGATATATTTAATTTATATGTTTGGTTTGAAATTATTATCATAAGTTCTTTTGTATTGTTAACTATTGGTGGTCAAAAAGCACAAATAGAAGGTGCGGTCAAATACTTCACGCTTAACATATTGGCATCTGTTATTTTTCTTACGGCAATAGCTGTACTTTATGGCATCACAGGTACATTAAATATGGCTGATTTATCACTTAAAATTGCTTTAGTGGAGAATAAATCACTTGTAAATATATGTGCTTTGATATTTTTTGTGGGTTTTGGTATAAAATCATCAGTTTTCCCTTTATATTTTTGGTTGCCAGCCTCCTACCATACTCCCCCACATGCAGTAGCAGCAATTTTTGGAGGTTTGCTCACTAAAGTAGGCGTTTATGCTATGATACGTGTATTCACCTTAATATTTACCTTAGATCCATTCATAGAAAACCTAATTATGGTGATCGCTATTCTTACATTATTTACTGGGGCAATAGGTGCCTTGGTACAAAATAACTTACAAAAAGTATTCTCTTATTTAATCATTTGCCACATAGGCTTTATGATTGCAGGACTGGGAATGGGTTCTGCTATAGCTATTGCAGGAGCTGTATTTTATATGATTCATGATATTGTGGTAAAAGCTAATCTTTTTATGGTGGGCGGATTGCTTTATAGAATAAATGGCACTAATAACTTAAAAAAAATGGGGGGTATGTATGCCAAAATGCCTCTTTTGAGCTTATTGATGGCTATCCCGCTGTTTTCTTTGGTGGGTGTTCCTCCTCTATCAGGTTTTTGGCCTAAACTTTCTCTAATAATAGCAGGGTTGGAAGGGGGAAATTACATTTTAATAGCTTTCATCCTATTTGCAACATTTTTGACGCTATTTATAATTGCGAAAGTATGGTCAGAGGTGTTTTGGAAACAGAAGGAAGAGACTTCTGTTCCCACTCAACATTTTAGGTATTTTAACCAACACAGCCTAAAAGAAAAAATATTGATAATTACTCCTATAATTCTATTAGCTGTAGTTTCTCTGTATATTGGATTTGGAGCCAGTCATTTACAAGCTTTATCAGAAAGAATAGGAATGGAATTAACAGATGTAAGCGGTTATATTGAGGTTGTATTAAATGGTAAATCTAACTAAAGGACTATGAGAACGCCATTTTTAATGAATTTACTTTTAACTTTTGTTTGGATAGCGCTTAGTGGTACCTTTTCTTTTAGTAATATCGGATTTGGTTTTACCCTTAGCTTTTTTATTCTTTGGGTAATTAGTTTAAAATCTAAAAAGAGAAAATATTTTATTATTGTACCCAAGTTGATTTCCTTTATTTTCTTCTTTTTATATGAATTAGTAAAAGCAAATATTCAAGTGGCAATAGATGTAATGACCCCCAATTTTTTTATGAAACCCGGTATTGTAAGAATTCCTTTAGATGCTAAAAGTGATTTGGAAATCACCCTCTTAGCAAATTTAATCACTTTGACACCAGGAACTTGCAGCTTAGATGTTTCTGCCGATAGGAAAGTATTATACGTTCACGCAATGTACATTAATGATAAAGAGAAATTTATCAACGACATTAAAAATGGTTTTGAAAAGAAATTACTGTCAATTTTAAGATGATTTACGACTATCTATACTATATCATATTACCTATTTTAACGTTTTCTGTGTTATTGATTTTCTATCGCTTTTTGAAAGGCCCTAGTATCTCTGACAGAGTGATAGCATTAGATCTTTTAATAACCACCGGAATAGGAATAATTGCTATTTACAGCATTGTATCAGAACAGAGTACATTTTTAGATATTGCAATGATAATGGCTTTAATTGCCTTTTTAGGAACCGTAGCATTTTCCTATTACCTAGAAAAAAGAAAGAAAAATGAGTGATATCATCATTATTATATTAGCTACTTTAGGTACTTTATTTGTTTTACTGGCAGCAGTAGGCCTTGTGAGAATGCCTGACCTTTACCTTAGAATATCTGTTACAACAAAAGCTGCTACACTAGGAATTGGATTAATATTGGCTTCTGCAGCAGTTTTTTTTAGTGAAACCTCTGTAACCACAAGAATACTTGCTATTATATTTTTTATACTTTTAACTGCGCCGGTTGGAGCACATTTATTAGGTAGAGCTTCTTATTTTATAGGCATACCCATGTGGAAAAAATCTGTGATGGATGACTTGGAAGGAAAATACAAAAAATCTAATCATGAGTTGGGGAGCGAGGAAGAGTAGCATCTTCATAATGTTAGCTTAGTTCACACATTCTAAATTAGAGATTACACCAAAGTGGAGTTCATTATCTTAAAATCTAAATCATTATGCCCTCAAATGGTTGCTATTTAGTCGATCCTTAAAAAAGAGTTTTAGGTCTAGCAATATACACTAGTATATTTACTTTTATAAATGTTTTCTTTTTCTTCGATTGTGGTGACTATTATTTTTAGCCACAATGAAATAGCTTTTAGCTTTTCCATTAG
>JBBSPJ010000270.1:0-6162 GCA_038258905.1 Cytophagales bacterium | reverse complement strand
TTTAGTGTGGAAGAAGTGAATCGACTGGTTTTATCTGGTATTCCTTTCAGAGAAGCTTATGTAAAGGTGGGCTTAGCAATTGAAAAAGGTGATTTTTCGCCTGATAGAAAAGTGAATCACAGCCATGAGGGTAGCATAGGGAATTTATGTCTGACTGAAGTAAAAGAAGCTTTTCAGCAGGTAAAATCTGGGTTTGGATTTGAAAAGGTGGAGGCAGCCATTAAAAAATTAAGTTTGAGGGATTGAAATAGTTAGATGGATGTCGGCACGTTGCAAACGTCAGACATCTTAGTTAGAATCCGTAGCTAGCGTTTTCTTGGCCAGATAACCCTGTAAAAATACAAGTTTGACATCATTGAGGTGCCTTGGCGAGTGCTTTTCAAAATCTTCTTATTAAACATGAAAATCCTTTTTTCGTATAAGTTAATAAATCAAAAAGAAACAAAATGGATATTGCAAAAAAAGCGAAAGAGAATTTAGAACAAAGAATTAACGATATTGAAAATTTTATCAATGATAGAGGTCTGGGTTCTGGTTATTTAAACAAAGCTAAAAAAGCGCAGCGAAATGTAAATATTGCATTGGTTGCAGTAGGTGCTATCACCATCATTGGTTTAACAGCATGGGCTTTAGGGGGTGATGACGAGGAATAATTTTCACTCAATTGAAGGTAAATGATATTATAATCCTTTTACTTCATATAGTTTAGCGAGCTGTTTATTTATCATTTGCTCTGGTGTGGTCTTCATCATCCACTTCATCAAAAGTTGTCCGGTAGGATGATGAGCCATTTTGCCAAAACGCCATGAGTTATTGACCACATAATCCACCTTTTCTCTTCTGGTATTTTCAAACTGCTCAAAAGTTTTTGTGTAATCAGTAGATCGGGGAATTAGCATTGATAAAGAGTAAGCATCCTCAATCCCCTGACAAGCACCTTGTCCCGTATTCGGAGTGGCTGCATGAGCTGCATCTCCTAATAAGCAAACATTATTTTTGGACCATGTTTTTAATCTTTTCAAATCTAGAAGTTCACTCTTATGTATGCCTTCAACTTCTGTATTGAATATAATTTCAATAACTACGGGATGAAAATTATTGAATTTTGAAATTAAAGAATTTTTCAAATCGTGAGGTTTAATTTCATCGCATATCGAATTAGAAATTACAATAAACCAATAAACCTGGTCTGGAGAAACTTGCGAAAAGCCAAATCGAACCTTTTTACCCCAACACTCTCTACCAATGTTTTTTAACTCATCCGGTAATCTATAATCTGCTACGCCTCTCCAACAGATTTGATCGGCCTTTCTCAGGCTCGATTTAGGAAACAGATTTGTTCTTACTTTAGAATGAATACCATCAGCAGCTAGTAACATATCAGCCTTAATGGTATGATTGCTTAATTCAATTTCAAGTTGATTATCCTTTTCAAAATGGTTTTTATAGGCGCTATTTAGTACCAAACTATTGGGATTTAAAGTGCTTAATAGTATTTCTTGAAGTTTTCCTCTCTTTATAGATATAATTTTCTGTCCTTTTGGATCATGAACGATAGCTGCAGATTTTGAATTAAAGGAGCGCAAATTTTTATCCGCAATATCCACTTTATCCAATATTATTCCATTGGACCGTATTTCATCACCTAAACCCAAGAAATCCATCACTTTCATAGCATTGGGTTGTAACCAGATACCCGCACCCACATGCTTCATTTCTGGAGCCTGCTCATATATTTTACATTTTATACCTTGTTTTTGTAAAGCTATAGCGGTTGTTAAACCTGCAATTCCAGCTCCAATTATTGCTATTTCCATGATATTTCTTAATTTTAGGTCAAATATACTAAAATATTTAAAAATAGGTCAAGTCTACTAATATAAATGAAGGATACTCGAAATAAAATTTTAACTGCTGCTAGAAAATTATTTAATGAAGAAGGTCTCAATAATGTAACATTACGACAGATAGCGCAATCAATAAATATTAGTCAGGGAAATTTAAATTATCATTTTAAGTTAAAGGAAGATATCCTGGAGGTATTATACTTTAATTTGGTAGAAGAAATGGATTTGCAGATATCTAGCATGAATACCCAACACTCTCACCTGAATTTCTTATACGAAACATCTAAATTATCCATGGAGATAATGTATGATTATAGATTTATTTTAATTGACTATAGCTACATAATGAATACTAATAGCACAATAAAATCTCATTATGGTAAATTGCAAAAATCCAGGTTAAATCAATTTCAGCTTTTATTTTCAGAACTAATTAAAAATGGATTGATGCGTCCTGCTGAATTCGATAGCGAATACCTAAGGCTTTATGAAAGAATGAATATTGTAGGTGATGGATGGATTAATGTTTACAATACTTTCGGTGCAGAAAAGTCCATTGGCTACTATTGCGATTTACTTTTTGAAATGATTTATACCTACTTAACTGATTTTGGTAAACAACAATATATGGCCATCAAAAAATATGCTTAATCACCTTAATCCGTCCATTAATTCCATACTTAACTGATCTATTTTACTCATATCGGGATGAAAAGCTGACACATTTGACAAAATAATAATACCGTCTTTTTCTGCTAGATCTAACACCATAGATGAAGTGTAGCCACCCGTTCCACCATTATGAAAAAGGTAATTTTTACCTTTAATGATATGCCATCCTAAGCCCATATCCATATTTGGAAAAGCATTGCTTGTACTTTTTTGCGTTAATGATAATGCTTTATTTTTCAAATCAAACTGTGCTTTCGCAAATTGAGTCAAATCTTCAACCGTTGATAAAATAGCACCAGCTCCTTTTAAAGCTGATAAATCCCAATTGGATGTTACATTCCCCTCCGGATCTAAACCTTTTACCAATTCATTTTTGAATTTATTAATATCAGTTGAAGATTGATTCATCTTATATTTGGTAAAGACCCTTTCCTGCAACATTTCTTCAAAGCTCTTATTCTCAATTTCACTTATTGTATAAGCAAGTAGACCTGCTCCCAAGTTAGAGTATTCATATGTAGTTTTGGAGGAATCATTTATCTGTAGAGAATCTTTTAGGTAGCTCTCTAATTTTCCCTCATCATATGCTGCATAAGGGTTTTTAGGGTCTGCCAGAAATAAATTTAAATTTGAGGGCAAGCGAGGCAAACCAGAAGTATGATTTGCTAATGAAAGGAAACTAATTGTTTGATCTCCATTAATATTAAAATCTAAATATTTGTTGATAGGGTCGTCTAATTTTACTTGCTTATTAATTACCAATTCTGCCAGTAAGGTTGATGTGAAAACCTTTGTAATGCTGCCTATTTCGAATACTTTTATAGAATTGCGCACTTCATTAAAATTATCTTTTTCCCTTTTTGCACCAAAATAGGACACCTCACCATCTTTGATGATCGCAATTGCTAACTGAGTTTGGTCAGGATAGGAGCCAATTTTATTGAATATGATCTCAGACTGTTCAGGTGTAATGGAGCCATTTTCTGAAGATAAGTTGTTCTTCAAGTTCTCATTTTTTTTTGAAGGCTCCTGATATGGCTTTAGGAGCAAGCCTGTAATTTCCTTTTGTTCGTTTAGTGATAATAATAAATTGAATATACCATTTTCAAAGGTTGTTTTATAGGAGGCTGTGCCTTGTCTCTCAAAAGCTATAAACGCATTACCTTTGATTTCTCCAGCTTGAGCTCTTAACCCCTTAAAAAAAGAAATGGTGTTGGGTAGGGGCAAAGCTTGCTTCATCTCCTCAGAAAAGATGCCAAAAATAGCTTCATAGTCTTCTTGGTTAAAGCTTTCCTGAAGAGATAGGATAGCTGATTTATATTCTGCAGTTTCTTCTTGTGCCTGTACTGATGAAAAGCAAATGCAAAAGGCCAGACTTAAAATAAGTATTTTCATTTAATTCAATTTAAATATTACATCAAAAGTATATAAATATAAAATAAATTTGTAATTTATACAAATACATCTAATTTCGATGAATAATAATTACAGATGTAATTTATGATGGTTGATAGAAATGCAAGTATATGAAAAAACTTTTACCTCTATGCTTTATTGTACTGCTAACATTCAAAGCTTATACTCAGGATTATATTATCGAAGGAATTTCTATAGAAAGTAAACCCCAATTACTTCAGCAGGAGATACAAAAACTTTCTGATCACTTCAAATCGTATGATTTGTATCAAATAAGTACTTCAGGTTTTGCTAAATTTTTGAATAATGAGGAGCAAATTTCAATACAATTAACATTAGGAGCTCAGCATCAATGGAACCTTCAATTAAGCCCTAATGATTTGCAAAATAGCCCAGGCTATTCAACCTTAGTTCAAAATGAAACGGGTACTCAAATATTACCTAAAAGAGAAATTACTACTTATAAGGGTCATATTAAAGATGATTTATCCAGTACTGTAAGACTTTCCATAAGAAACGGTGGTATTTCAGGCTTAATAATGGTTGGAGGTAATAGCTACTATATTGAGCCGGCTTTCAGGTATGTAGATAATGTAAACCCTAACTTATACATTTTTTATGATCCAAAATCTGTAATTATAAATGAAAATGCTTATTGCAGCCTTCAGAAAATTGAAGAAACTGAAGCGCTAATTGATCACCAGATTGAAGTTCAATCGAGCGAATCTTGCAAAAAGGCTAAAATAGCCATAGCTGCGGATCAATCTATGCTTAATAAATTCGGAACTGTTGAAAATGTGGAAGATGAAATTTTAGATATCTTGAATATTGTTGAAGGACGTTATTTACATAGTGAAATCAATATCGCTTATGAAATTCGAACACTAATGATTTTTGAGGCTGATGATCCTTGGGAAACACCTGTTTCCATTGGGGACTTGTTAGGAAAATTTAGAACCTGGGGAAATAATGGTGGCTTCCAAACATTGGATTATGCAACTGCTACCTTGTGGACTGCTATAAATTTTGGTCCAGGTCCCGTTGGTTTAGCTTATATCAGTAGCACATGCCGTAGCACCCGATATCATGTAAATAATCATTTCACCAACAATAAAACCCAGTTAGTGCAATTGCATGCTCATGAATTAGGTCATAATTGGTCAGCAGGGCATACCCAAAATAGTAATAATACTTTTATCATGTCGCCTAGCATAGGGAATTTAAATGATCAATGGCATGAAGCCAGCATAAGTTCTATTGTTAATCATAAAAATAACTCTACTTGCCTGATTTCTGATTGTGATGCCACAACAAATCTTAATGTAGTGGCAGATTTTACCAATGTAACTACTTGCTTTGGTGAAGAAGTAGGAGCTATTCAACTCTCTGTAAGTGGAGGTGTGTCGCCATATAGTTTTGAATGGTCCAATGGAGCTACTACTCAAAATATCGAAAATTTAGGAGGAGGAGAGTATTCTGTTATTATAACTGATGCAAATAGTGAATCAATAGAAGTTTCTTATTTCTTGCAACAACCTAGGCAAATTTCATTTTGGAACTATGTAGAATTAGCATGTGGAGAGACCAATATGGCTAAAAGTATAAATGTGAATGTTTCCGGTGGCAATGATGATTACCTTTTCTCATGGTCAGGTGGGCAAGATTCTTCCAGCATATTTAACGTTCCTTCGGGGGAGTACATTTTAACAGTGACTCATAAAGTGACAGGCTGTTCAAAATCTGATACTGTGATTGTGCCTGTATATGAGCCTATGTCTATCAATTTTACTGAATTAACACATTCAACATGCGGTAAAGATAATGGAACGGTAACAGCGCAATTAGTAGGAGGGAATGATAAGTCAAATATTTTCTGGCTCAATCAAGGGGGTGATGGTAATGATGGAACAGGAGGAAGAGGATTAACATTAGTTGATTTGGCTCCTGGGACCTATATTGCTGCTGCTTATACTAATAATTGTGAGGTAATTGATACGGTTTATATTGATGAAATTCCCATTTTATATCAATTGCCATCAGAAATATGTGAAGAAGATAGCTATGAGTTTAATGGAGTGATCCTGACAGAATCCGGTATTTATAGTGATACATTACAGTTAGCTAATGCATGCGACTCAGTAGTTCAGCTAAATTTGAAGGTAAACATTATTAATGCTGAGTTGAACCAAGAGCATGATCAGCTGAGTGCTGAACAAGAAGGTGCCTC
>JBBSPJ010000269.1:0-6180 GCA_038258905.1 Cytophagales bacterium | reverse complement strand
TCCTCTTTCCGTTTGAATTTTAGCAAATACTACCCAGTAAATATACTTGCTTTCATCATTTTTCACAGCTTCATCAGCATGGAATAAGGCTTCATCATATTTTTCTTCCTCCGAAAATAGCGCTGCTAACTTAAAATTGATAGCAGCGTTTGATGCTTGTAATTTATGCGCCTTGAGCAAGCTTTCAATAGCTTGTTCATTTTTATCAATGGCTTCAAACCTCATGCCCTCCGTGATTAAAAATTCAATTTTAAATCGGATATCCTTTAATGAATCTGTCTCCGGTAATTTTTCTTCCATAGGAATTACCGGCGAAGGAATTTGAGCATTGATGGTTCCCCAACTTAACCCTGAAAAGAGCAAGCATAAAAGCCATTTATAATTAAATTTGATAAGGTAATTTCTCACTTTTTATTCTATAATCTTATTAAAGTCACCCAGGCTTAAATTCTTAGCTATACCATTATACTCAACAAAGTTGCCCAGCATACTATCTTTTATTTGTGCCTGCTTGATAATAGTTTGGGTTTGAATAATGGAATTTTGCACTCTTGAGTCAGTAAGCTTCGAATTTTTACCAATAGAAACGTGTGGACCTATAACAGAGTTCTTTATTACTACATTTTCGGCTATATAAACAGGAGGAATTATCACACTGTTTTCAATTTTAACTGATGAATGAATTAAATCTTCTGCTTTTATAAACTCCAAATAACGCTGATTGGTATATACTGTGGCATCTTTATTCCCACAATCCAGCCATTCGGTAACTGTACCAGGGCGCAATTTCACCCCTTTATCCTTGATATTTTCCAGCGCAACAGTAATTTGATACTCTCCTCCTGCATCCCTGATTCCATTATCAAGTAAATATTGTAATTCACTTCGAAGATCTTCCCCTTTTTTAAAGTAATAAATGCCAATAATAGCTAAATTAGAAACCGGTGTTTGCGGTTTTTCTATGAATTCTGTAATTAATCCTTGTTCATTTACTTTTACCACACCAAAAGCGGAAGGATCTTCTACTTTTTGTGTCCAAATGATGCCCTCTTGTTCAGTATCTAATTTAAAATCTGCTTTAAATAAAGTATCTGCAAACGCAACTACTGTGTTGCCGATGAGTAAATCTTTAGCACACATAATAGCATGTGCTGTGCCAAGTGCTTCCTCTTGATAGTGAATGGAGCCTTCTGCTCCTACAGATGAAGCTATATCCAGTAATTTCTCTTCAATTTCTTTTCCAAAAGAAGATTTTATAATAAAGCCAATCCGATCTACATTACTTTGACAAACTTTTGCGATATCTTCCACCAGGCGCTGCACAATTGGCTTGCCGGCAATTGGTATTAAAGGTTTAGGAATAGTTAATGTATGAGGCCTCATGCGTTTACCCATTCCGGCCATTGGGATAATAATATTCATTCTTTATAATTAATATTTTAAATTAGGATTTACCCGTGCTGCCAAAGCCACCTGCACTTCTGGAAGAATCATTTAGTACTTCTACTGAATTCCAACTGATTTGTTCGTGTTTAGCGATAACCATTTGTGCAATTCGCTCCCCGTTTTCTATAATAAAGTCTTCTTCAGAAAGGTTGATCAATAAAACCTTGATTTCTCCTCGATAATCTGCATCTATTGTTCCCGGACTATTTAAAACTGTAATCCCATGTTTGTAGGCCAGGCCACTTCTTGGTCTTATTTGTGCTTCGTTTCCGTCTGGCAATTCCATAAACAAGCCTGTAGGTACTAGAATACGCTGTAACGACTTTAAAACGATAGGTTCTTCTAAGTTGGCTCTTAAATCTAAACCAGCAGCACTTTGTGTTTGATATGCCGGCAATTCATGTTGTGATTTATTTATTACTCTTACTTCCATTTTTCAATTTTAATTTTCAAAAGTAGGGTTTATATCTTATCGGAAAAAATTCTCTTTCTTTCATATAAAAATAAAAGACCTATATAAATGAGACTTAATAATGCTCCAAAAACATAATCCCACACCACATTATCTGGTCTTAAAAAATAATACAGTCCAATAAAAGCTCCTGTTAAAATTATATTCCTAATGATTTTAAGCATTGGGTAAGGAATGGGGTAATATTTATTTCCACTGTAATAACAATAAATAAGCATTACGAAATAGGCTAAAACCCCGGTTAAAGCTGCTCCTAAATACCCTAAAATAGGCACTAATAAAATATTTCCAACAACAGTAACGAAAGCTCCTGCTAAACTGATATAAATTCCGAAATAAGTTCTGTCAGTTACCTTAAACCAGATGCTCATGTTGATGTACATTCCAAAAAACAGCTTGCCTAAGAGTAATATGGGTACCAGAAATAAAGCCTCTCTAAAAGCAGCACTACTCAAAAATATCCTTCCGATCAATTCAGCATTAAGGCTTACCCCCACCCATATTACTAAAGATAAGGCCACAAAATAATAAAGCACTTTGGCAAATAGTTCCGGTGCCTCCTTATCATCTGCCCGGCTAAAGAAAAAAGGCTCTCCGGCATAACGAAATGCCTGAATAGCCAAAGCCATAAAAACGCTCAACTTGAAAGTGGCGCTGTAAATACCTAGCGCCTCCTCAGCATTTTTATCTGCATAGAAATTAGCGGGTAATAAATGTTCAAATAATATTTTATCAAGCTGCTCCACTGCAATTCCTGCCATACCCATTAAAAAAATCGGGAAAGCATAAACAAGAATAGGCTTTAACTTAAGCCAACTCCATAGAAGTTTTGATTGCCATAACTCCTTGTATAAAATAATAATCATTGAGAAATTGGCTAATAGATTGGCTAGAAAGACAAAAGAGATACTGAAAGGCTCTTCTGTGGTCCAATTTATATAACCCTCCTCAGCAAGAAGAGGGAAAGCCCATAGAAACAAACAATTGAAGAGGATATTCAATGCGATACTAGTCATTCTGGTAAAGGCGAATTTCTTAGCCTTGGATGCCAATCTTAATTTAGCCAGTGGCAATGCCACGATAGCATCAATGAAAAGGATAGCTGCAAGGTATTGAATGATGTAAGGTTCTATAGAATATTGTAAAAAATTTACAATTGAAGAAGCAAAAACAAAAATGAGCGCACTGAAGAATAAAGAGGTAAATAAAACAGCTGTGAAAGTAATATTGTAATGACTTTCGGATTTATCTCTCGCAGTAAATCGGAAATAAGCTGTTTCCATACCATAGGTATAAACTATATTAAGAAAAGCCATATAAGCATAGATTACTGATATTTGCCCGTATTGATCGGGAAAGAAAATACCTGTATGCAGAGGCACCAATAAATAATTAAGCAACCTGCCCAAGATACTTGGCAGCCCGTATAATCCGGCCTCTCCTGCTAATTTTTTAAGTGGGTTCATAAAAAAAAGTGCTTCAGAAAAATTATTCTGAAGCACAAATATATTAATTGAATTAAGTTTATTGGGTTTTTAAGTTATTAACCTTTACAAATTGGCTAATTACTACTTTACTCACCTTTAAACTCTGCGGCTCGTTTCTCTAAAAAGGCTTTAGTACCCTCTTTAAAATCTTCTGATTTACAGCATGAGGCAAAGCTATTAGCTTCTGTTTGATAGCCATTTTCATCATCGGCATAATAAGCATTTACGCTTTCTATTACCATTCCGATGGCTAATGGAGCCTTGCTATTAATTTTTTGGAGTATAGAAGTAGCTTGATTAAGTAAATCCTCATGATTATCAACTAAATGATTTACTAAACCTAAGGCTTTAGCTTCTACTGCTGAGATAAAATCTGCCGTCATCATCAATTCGAAAGCCTTGCCTTTGCCTACTAATTGCGTAAGTCGCTGTGTACCACCATAGCCAGGTATAATACCTAAATTTACTTCAGGCTGACCAAATTTAGCATTAGGTGTGGCAATTCGCATATGGCAAGCCATAGCTAATTCGCAACCACCGCCTAAGGCAAAGCCATTTACAGCTGCAATTACAGGTTTGTGGCATTTTTCTATCATAGAAAACACTTCCTGACCACTTTCAGCAAATTTTCTGCCATTCATTTCATTCAGTTCCGCTATTTCAGAGATATCTGCACCGGCCACAAAGGCTTTATCACCTTGCCCGGTTATGATTACTGATTTTACGGCCTCATTATCATATACATCTTGAAAAGCTTCTCTGAGCTCTTCAATAGTAGCGTTGTTCAAGGCATTTAATTTTTCTGCTCTGTTGATGGTTATGGTGAGTATACCATCAACAAGATTTAGTTGTAGGTTATTAAATTCTGACATAGACGATTTATCGATTCTATTGAGGGACAAATATAGCGTATGCAAAGTCAACCACAAAAGGGAAATGTGCTTTATCATTTAATACATTGATCCACCAAATAATATTTGGGTACCTTATCGAATAAAAAAGCGGGTTAATCCTGAAACAGCCCCCTTCAAGGTGGGAAAAGTAGGTAGTGATCGTAAAGTGCTGGTTATATGTAAGAAAAGCACTCTATCTTATATAAAAATAAAACCGGGTACCCAATAAATCACGTACATTTGTGGTATGAAAAGAGGATTTATTTTATTTAACAAGTCAAATAGAACAATTTTATTATTGGTGTTTTTATTTACATCTAATCTTGCACTTGCACAAAATTATACATCTAATGGAGATGGTAACTGGAATGATGCCGCTAATTGGAATAATAACAGTGGAAACGGTAATGCAACACCATCTCTGAATGGAGGATACGGCAATAGAAATTTAAACCATAATCAAACTATTACTGGAAATTATAGTACTGGAAGTGCTACTCTAAATATTAGTGCCAATAAAACACTAATTGTTACTGGAAATCTAACTACAGGAGGCGGAGGAACAATTAACGTTTCTGGAATACTTTCTGTTGATGGAGATATTATTTTGAATTCCAGAATAAATGTCTTGCAAGGCGGTAAACTTATCTCAAAAAATAATATTCGAATCAACAGTTCAGACTATTTGTATATTGGAACAAGTGCCGCTCCACCTTTATATGCTGACTTAATTGTTTATGGAAATCTTAATTCATTTAATAGTGGAGATGTCTATATAAACAGAAACGGAAGAGTAGCTATTTTTGGAGATGTGAACGACAATGGTGGAGGGGGTACTATTTTAAGAGTTAATAATGGTGGACAAATGTATGTAGATGGAGATATTAATTATTCAGGAGGTGGAAGTGATATCCAAAATAATAATACAGAATCTCCTTATGGCTTATATGTAAATGGAGAAATACAAAATACTGGAGGCGGTTCTGGTACCACTACAAATCTTGGTGATCAGGAAACTTTAATTAATTCAAATCCAGATTTTTTTAATTGGCTTAGTGGAATTGAAAGTGGCCCATTGCCCATCGAACTCAAATCTTTCACAGCTAAAGTAAAAAACAACTCAATCCAATTAGATTGGGTTACAGCAAAAGAAGAAAACTTTTCCCATTTTGAAGTAGAGCGCTCTGTAGATACAGAAACCTTCGAAATGATTGGTTTGGTACAGGGACAAGGTGAAAGTTTATCTGATGTTTATTATGATCTGGAAGATTCAGATGCTCCATTTGGTGTAATTTACTATAGGTTGAAGGCTGTGGATATTGATGATACCTTTGAATATTCTCCGGTGGTTAAAATTGAAAATGGTTTTAATGGGCAAGCTATTGTATATCCTAACCCAACCAATCATCAAGGTAGTTTACAAGTTAAAGTGCCTGTTAATTTTGAAGGCACCATACAGCAAATGGCCATTTATGATTTGCAGGGGTCTAAAATGCAGGAATTCTTTAATTTTGATCCCAACAATCAAAAAATAAATATTGATAGTCATATTAAAAGAGGCTTATACCTTCTTAAAATACAGCATAATGGTATAGAAGAAAATATTAGGGTGTTAATAAAATAGTTTGAAAATTTATATTTTAATTAAAAAGCTGTTAGTGAGAATCTAGTAGCCTTTTTTCATAGGTTAAAAATTAAATGTATCAACATCTAACTACAACTATTGTTGTTATATAGAGTTAACAGCATTGAATCAAATTTTTTAATAATTATGAAAAAATCAATTTTTTTAGCGCTTGCAATTTTTTTAGTAGCAGGTAGCATGGGGTATGCCCAGGACAGTGAAAGTAAAGCTGGTATAAGAGGTTCATTAAATTTATCT
>JBBSPJ010000268.1:0-6201 GCA_038258905.1 Cytophagales bacterium | reverse complement strand
CCTTGAATATTGGTGATAATCAATTTGCCCGAGGCGATGGCATCAAAGAATTTATTAGGAGAATTAGTGCGTAAAACAGGTTTGTGTAAAAAGGAAACATAACAAGCATCTGTTACATTCATCACATCGCGCACCTCATCTTTTGTACCATAAGGAATAAAGAAAATATTTTTTAACGATTTAGCAGAAACATATTTTTTGGTAGAAGCTAAACTCACTCCTTCCCCCATAATGAGGAACCTAATAGGCAAATCAGTGCATAATTCAGCGCATTTAATTAAACTCATTAAATCATTAACCGGACCTACAGCACCAAAATAACTTACCACAAACTTATCTTTCACGCCATATTGTAGCACTAAGTCTTCATCCTTTTCAGCTACCCTTTCAAAAAAATCGCAGTCTGCCACATTAGGAATTAAATCTACTTTGGCATTTGGCACCTCCTTTTCTATGTGGTTCCGCATACCAGGAGACAACGCAATTACCCTTTCTGCATTTTTATAGAGTCTTATCTCCTGCTTTTTCAACCACCATTTCAATAGTGGGTTTTTAATGGCTCCCATTTGAATGGGGGCTTCCGGCCAAAGATCGCGTACCTCAAAAATAAACGGTATTTTAAATTTCTTTTTTGCCCACAGGCCTATAAAGCCAACTGTAAGCGGTGTGCTGCTTACTATTATATTATCATAATCATGATTTTTCTTTATAAAGCTCTTAGCAAGCTGCAGAAATCGGATAAAAGCTTTTACTCTTTTAAAAAAGCCAAAGCTATTTTGATAGGTGACAGGCAAATAAGCTACAGCAATACCATCAATGTTTTTGTGCAGGCTTTTTGCTTCATTGTGTGCTGTAAGCATCTGCACATGATGTCCCTTAGCAAGCAATGCCTTAGCCATATAATAAGAGCGGTTAGCCCCTCCTTCATCTGGAGTTTTAAAATATTGGTGGATGTATAATATTTTCATTAAGCACTAAAGTAAAGGGTTACTTTGATATAACACGAAAAAAGCCATCAAAAATCTTCTTGATGGCTTTTTTTGCATTATATTTTTTTTAGGCCTCCTCCACGTAGCCTTCTTCTTTACTTCAAATTTGGGCCATATCTTTTACCTACCAGTCCGATAGAATCGCTAGCATTTGGTGCTGCCATGTAATTATATTACTACCAAATAGATTGAAAATCAGCGGCTTTAATAGCTGCTGAAATACTCTGCTTGGAAGTTATTTTCATTTGATTTAAATCATTTTCAGTAAAATAAAGAACAGTCATTACCCATTCTCCATCATTTATAAAAATCTCAAGGGAAGATGCATCTTTGAAGATTTCCAACTTAACATTTTCATTACTAAAATCAGCATGAGAGGTTATTACAGATTTAAATTCAGGTGAAAATTCATGTTTCTTGATCAGCGATCGGTCTAGTGAGACCTCCTGATTTGCGAAATCTAACTTAAGCACCATTGATTCATCATTATCATTAAATAATTCAATAGTAAGCTCTTGATCACTTTCAAATCTGTCTCTGAAATTGATTTCCGTCCAATCAGGAGCTTGATCAATCAGAAAACTATTTTCCTGTTTTATTTCCCAGCTAAATTTATCTTCCGTTAAATGTTGATGATAATTTTGCAATGGCTGATTCAGTAAACGAATTTCTCCATTTAACTCAGCTAATGATAATTCCCTCGCAATTGTCATTGCGCTTCGCCAATTTTGAGTCGGTAAAATATTGGCGTAATCCCAATTGCTCATCCAGCCCATGAAAATCCTTTGGTTTTCCACATTTGACCAAGTGACACCTGCATAATTATCCGTTCCGTAATCGAGCCATAAAGTTTCCTCTTGATTAGTGGTAAAGGTTTCTCCGTCAAAATCTCCTATAAAGTACTGCGTGGCAGAGCCTCCATTAGGCCCTCCCGGATTAATGCTCACTAATAATACCCATTTTTCTTGACCGGAAATTTCAAGTGGAAATAAATCCGGACACTCCCAAACACCTCCATGAGCGCCTCTATCTTGACCAAAATCACTTTCGAATTTCCAATCGATTAAATTAGGTGAGGAATAGAAGCTGATTTTATCTTTAACAGCTAAAGCCATAATCCATTTTTGACTTGGCTCATGCCAGCTAACCTTGGGATCTCTAAAATCTTTAATCCCCGGATTTACCAATACCGGATTACCCACGTATTTCTGCCAATTTCTACCGCTATCAATGCTAAAGACAATACCTTGAGTTTGAAATTTATTGCTTCCTGCTTTTTCCATCTCCGCATCATGATAGGTGTAAATTGCCACTAATGGAGGGTTACCTTCAGTCCCTAAGCCCGATGTATTGTTTTGATCCAACACGGCACTTCCACTAAAAATTGTACCTAAACTATCGGGATAAAGTGCGATAGGTAAATGATCCCAATGCACTAAATCTTTACTTACGGCATGTCCCCAATGCATCGGCCCCCATACGGTACTATCTGGGTTGTATTGATAAAATAGATGATACTCTCCCGCATAAAAGACCATTCCGTTTGGATCGTTCATCCAGCCTGAGGCAGGAGTAAAATGATATTGAGGGCGATATTTTTCTTGATATTTGAGGGATTCATCCTTCTTCTCTTTGACATCCGAGCAGGAGAATAAAACGATAATGAAAAAAAAGTAAAGATATTTGTGTAATTGCATGACCTCAGTTTAATTTTCGAGAAGAAATTTTATTCAATTCGGTTAGAAATAGTCTTAAAGATAAAACAATTTCTCTATTTGAAACATAAACAGGCCTAGACAAAATACTATTGGCAAACTATGATTGCATTAAATTTAGTTAAGGCAACTTTCCTTATCCTCTCGTAGAAGGATCAAATGATTTGCCTGCCAGCCTTTGGCTGAAGGCATTCTATAAACCAAGTTTAATAATGACTCCTTAACTAACAACCATTCTTTTATTTTTGATATGATCCACGATCATATCGGCATGCACCCTGCTATTTTCAATAAACCATTTATTGGTTTCCATACCTCCACAAATAACCCCGGCTAAATACACGCCTTCCACATTGGTTTCCATACTTTCTTGGTCATAAACCGGTGCGTTAGGATATTCATTATTAATTTGAATTCCTATTTGGTTGATAAATTCATAGTTAGGTTCGTAGCCCGTCATGGCTAAAACAAAGTCGTTTTCAAGTGTCAGATTTCCCTCTGGAGTTTCAATATCAATTTCATCTTCTCTAATGGCTATTACGCTGCTATCAAAATAAGATTTAATGCTTCCTTCTTTAATTCTATTTTCAATATCGGGTTTTACCCAATACTTTACTGTATTCCTTATTTCTGTTTCGCGAATCACCATGGTTACTTCTTTAGCACCTTTTCGGTAGCACTCAAGTGCGGCATCCACCGCAGAGTTAGCAGCACCTATGATGGCAATTTTCTGATCGAAATAAGGATGAGGTTCTTTGTAATAATGTGTTACTTTGGGCAAATCTTCCCCAGGAATTCCTAATTGATGTGGCAAATCGTAAAACCCTGTCGCCAGAATGATATTTTCAGCCTGAATTACCTGTTTTTTGGTTGTCACAGTAAATCCCGTATCCAATTTATGCACTTTGAGTACCGGATTATATAAGGAGGTATTCAATTTCATGGAAGAAGTAACCCTTCGATAATATTCTAAAGCCTCCATTCTGGTGGGCTTAGGATTGTGCGAGATAAACGGTATTCCTCCTATTTCCAGCTTATCAGAAGTGCTGAAAAAAGTCATCCCATAAGGATAATGATACAACGAATTCACCAAAGTACCTTTATCTATAATAATATAGGATAGCCCTTGTTGCTTTGCCTGAATTCCACATGCCAAACCAATAGGACCTGCACCAATAATTACGATATCATAATGAGCTTGCATAGATTTTACTTCTGATAAGATTTAAATTTAGTGTTGATTAAATATAAACACTATTATAAATACGATTACCCCACAGAAAGTTTAAATTTATTATTCAACAAAAGGTTGAATCTTATGAGATTTCTTACTTTCACAAAAAAACACCCACAATAGTGGCACTTTTTTGAAGTATAATTGTTTTGCCCTCTGACTCCATTGAACTTAATTTAGGTGGGGTTTGATCGAATATTTTTAGAAATTTTAAGTAAAAACTTAATTAATTCATTTTTTTTCATGCGTAGCAAATAGAGTAGTGTATATTTGTGCCATTAAAATTTAATTTCCTTTATGGAATTCATTCAGAGTAAGCATTTTAGTCAGGAACTAGTTAATACATACAAACAAGAATACGAACAGTCGAAGCCATATCATCATGTGATGATAGATGATTTTCTGGCTGAGGATATTGCCAAAAAGCTAAGCCAATCCTTTCCTGCGGATGAGCTTTTCAATAAACACAAGCACGACCTGCACGAAAATAAGCTGGAAGGAGATCAATTTGATCTTTATCCTGAAATTTTCACGGAGCTTAAGAAAGTGATTGCACAGCCCGAGTTTTCTAAATTCATTGAGGAAATTACAGGTATTAAAGACACTTTTATCACCGATGATGCCTATGGTGTAGGTATCCAGAAAGGTAAAAAAGGTTCTTTTGAAGATGTGCATATCGATTTTAATTTACATCCGGTAAAAGATGTACAGCGCAGGCTCAATATGCAGTTGTTTTTAACACCTACCTGGAAAGCCGAATGGAATGGCGCTTTGGAAATGTGGAACGATTGTGTTTCCAAATGCAAAAAAGCGGTTTCATGTAGATTTAACAGAGCTTTAATTTTTGAGGTTAAGGATACGTCTTTTTATGGCTATACCAAGCCCTTGGAATGTCCGGATACTGCCGACAGAAAAGTGTTCTCAGCTACTTTCTATACCAAGAAAGAGCAAAAGGATATACCCTATCACGATACCATTTTTGCAGAACACAAAGAAGAACACCCTAAGGTTTCCTTTTTAGATTCTATTAGAAAAGCTTTGAAAGTAGGTTAATTCTCCTGAATATATGTCCAAACATTCTACTACCGAAATTACTTCCGATTCCATAGCTTCTGATAATCCTATTCATCAAAGATTATTGGCTGCTTATGTGTATGCTCAGCCGCTAATTTCTGGCAAACTATTGGAAGTAGGTTGTGGTACAGGTAGAGGTTTGGAAATTTTGATCAGCAGTTCTGACCACTATACAGGCATCGACAAATACAAAACATTGACCGATGATTTGCAGGTAAAGTACCCTCAGGCTGATTTCAGAGCTATGGTAATACCTCCTTTTGCAGGGATTGCTGATAATAGCTTCGATTGTGTGGTATCTTTCCAAGTAATAGAGCACATTAAAGATGACAAAGCTTTTTTACAGGAAATTCACAGAGTGCTAAAGCCTGGTGGGAAAGCCATTATTTCTACTCCTAATAAAAAAATGACTCTCACCCGAAACCCTTGGCATATTAGAGAGTATTTCGCACCTGAATTAATTGCATTATGCGAATCAATATTTAGCAAAGTAGATGCGCAAGGCATAGCAGGTAATGATAAAATTATGCATTACCATGAGCAAAATCGCGAGTCGGTAAGAAAAATTACTAAATACGATATCCTGAATTTACAATACAGATTACCAGCATCATTTCTTAGAGTACCTTATGAGTTCCTAAACAGGATGAACAGGAATAATTTGGATAAACAAGACACAAAATTAGTGAAATCTATTTCCGTAGCAGATTACTACGTACATGAAAATCCGGAAGAAAGTTTGGATTTGTTTTACGTTTTGGAGAAATAAAACTTATTCTTTCTCAAAGTTGATTGCGGCCCTTCAGGCCTATTTTGGAGGGATTTTTAAGGCCTAGGGCTTCACCCCAATGCTATTAAGTTAAGACAATACTTTTCAGCCAAAGGCTGACCAGCCTCTGACTGGCTTCTGTTAATCACTTCGGGGAAGGATGCAAGGATAGCCTGCCAGCCTTTGGCTGGGGGTCAAAAAAAGCTTAGCTTGATAGCAGTGGTCTTCACCCTAGGTTTAATGATGTCGACCCTTTGGGCCTTGGCCTTTATTTATAAAATTTATTTATGTCTTCTAAGAATTAACCAAAAAAGCTCTATTGGAGCGACCTTTTAGTAGAAATCAAGTGAAATGTAAGAGTGATTTTGGCGACATTTTTCAGCCACGCAAAGCGTGGGATCAAAAATGATGACAAAATCT
>JBBSPJ010000267.1:0-6203 GCA_038258905.1 Cytophagales bacterium | reverse complement strand
TAAATACGATGATCTTTTAATTTCTTCCGTATTTATTACAGATGCAGAAGCAGAAAGAGCTTACCAAAAAGAAACAGAAACAGTTGATGTAGAATATCTTTATATCCCTTTCAGTTCAATTGCTGACTCCCTTGCCACTCCTTCAGAGGACCAACTGAAGTCTTACTACAATAAAAATAAAGAAAAATACAAAACTGAGGCTACAAGAAACTTAAGTTATATTGCATTTGATATACTTCCCTCTAAGGAAGATTCACTTTTCTTAAAAGAGGAAATTAAAGAGCTTAAAGCAGAATTTGAAAGTATAGAGGAAGATTCCTCTTTCGCTAGAGCTAATTCAGACAGAAGTAATGCATTTCGTAAATTATCCATATCTGAACTACCTAAAATATTGGCATCAAACACCAATATCTTAAAAGAAGGAGATGTGATTGGACCATATATTGAAAATGGCGCCTATATTCTATATAAAACTTCTAAAATTTATGATGATACAGTTTCTTCTTCAAAAGCGAGCCATATTTTAATTAAAGCAGAAGATGACACTGATGCAGCGGACGCAGCGGCCAAAAAAGAGGCTAATGAAGTGCTTCAAAAAGCAGTTGCCGGTCAGGATTTTGCAGAATTAGCTAAAGAATTCAGCAAAGACCCATCTGCTACCAATGGTGGTGATTTAGGTTGGTTTAAAGAAGGTACATTGGGTGTACAAGAATTTGAAGATGCTGTTTTTGATAAAAATGGAACTGGTGTAATTAACAAAGTAATAAAAACTGAACTAGGTTACCATATCATTAAAGTTACTGAAGAGAAAACAGCAAAAACTTATAAAGTAGCGGTAATAGAAAGAGATATATTACCGAGTGAGTCTACAAGAGATCAGGCATTCCGTAGCGCAGATTATTTTGCTGCATCAAATGTAAATTTGAAAGAGTTTGAGGCCACGGCAAAAGAACATGGTTATAATGTAAGAAAATCAGGCAGGTTAAACAGTAGCCAGAGATCTTTAGGGGTATTGGGTAATGCAAGAGAAATTATAAGATGGGCATTTACTGATGCTACTGTTAATAAAGTATCAGAGGTTTTCGAACTTCAAAACCATTACGTTGTGGCTGTTCTAACCGAGAAAACTGACAAAGGCATATCTAATTTCGAAGATGTGAAAATCCAAATTACCAGAGAGGTTAAAAAGGAAGTACAGGGAGAAAAAATTCAGGAAAAATTAGCTGGTATAGATGGCTCTTTGCAGGAAATTGCTTCTGCATATGGTTCTGATGCCAGTGTAAATAACAGTAGCGCATTAAAAATGTCTGCTACTTCTTTACCTTCAGTGGGCCAGGCACCAAAAGCTATCGGCAAAGCTTTTGGAATGGAAGCAGGTCAGCAATCTGAACCTTTAGCCACTAATAATGGTATAGTAATAATAAAACTAAATAGCAGAACTCCTGCAGGTGAAATTGCTGATTATGCTAGCTATAAAAATCAAATAGCTCAGAATAGAAAAAACACAATTTCATTTGAAATTAAGGCAGCTATTGAAAGAGAAGCCGATATTGTTGACGAACGTTATAAGTTCTATTAATAATAGATCCATTTTAAACATTATTAAGGGGCTTTTAAGCCCCTTTTTTATTATTATTTTATGAAAGAGCAAATTGAATCATTCAGAGTAAAATTAGAAGCCGTATCTGTTTGGCCCAGCTTATATATGTTTAAATTCATAGTGCCTGCTGAGGAAAAAGATAAGGTGAAAGAAATTTTTTCCTCACACGAAGTAAAGGAAAGAGCTTCAAAAAATGGCAAATATGTAAGTCTTACTATTCATTTGTTAGCTAATTCAGCGGAGCAAATTATAGAAAAATATTTAGAGACTTATAAAATTAAGGGGATTATTGCTTTATAATCAAAAGGAACATTGAAGCCTTCTCTTCGTTACTTTCAATAGTAACAAATCAAAAAAAGTTATTATGTGGAAAGAAGAAAACAATACGTTAAAAAGAACTTTTGAATTTAAGGATTTTACAGAGGCATTCGGTTTTATGGCTAGGGTGGCCATCATAGCAGAAAAGATGGGGCATCATCCTAATTGGTCTAATGTTTATAATAAAGTAAGTTTTGAACTCACAACCCATGACGAGGGCAATACTATTACAGAAAAAGATAGAAAGCTGGCAAAAGAAATAGATCAACTGGTTTAATTTTTAATCAGTTTATATCTAGTTTTAGGGTATGGAGCAAGCTACTCAACTCTATTTAGTCCCAACACCTATTGGAAACCTGGGAGACATGACCTACAGGGCTGTAAACACCCTTAAAATGGTAGATGTAATTCTAGCCGAAGACACCAGAACTTCCGGAAAACTTTTGAAGCATTATGATATCCATAAGCCACTCAGAAGTTTTCATATTCATAACGAACATCACAAAGTAAGCCAGATAATTGAGGAGCTAAATTCTGGTAAAGTAATGGCCCTTATCTCTGATGCCGGAACACCAGGCATTTCAGATCCGGGCTTTTTACTAGTGCGTGAAGCTTTGAAACACAATGTAAAGCTTGAATCATTACCTGGTGCTACAGCCCTGATACCTGCGCTTATCAAATCAGGTTTTCCTAACGACAGATTCGTTTTTGAAGGTTTTTTACCCCATAAAAAAGGCAGAAAAACCAAAATTGAAAAACTAATAGATGAGGATAGAACTATTGTTTTTTATGAATCGCCCCATAGATTATTAAAAACTTTAACGCAGTTAGCAGAAATTTTAGGTGAAGATAGAGAAGCATCTGTTTCGAGAGAACTTACCAAATTATACGAGCAAACGCTAACCAGTAACTTGTCAGATCTTATAAAACACTTTACAGAAGTGCCCCCTAAAGGAGAAATTGTGTTAGTTTTAAATGCGAAACCCTAATACCCCCATATGAAGAAAATATTCATACTACTGCTCTGCCTTTTTTCTTTGGAAGGAATAGCACAACAAAACAACAATTCATTATCTGAAAATGCCGAGGTTATGCTGTTAACAGCTGAGCCTGGTGATGAACTGCACTCTAATTTCGGACATTCTGCCATTTGGATCGTGGACAGGTCAAAAGGAATCAGTATTGTATATAATTATGGCATCTTTAGTTTCGACACTCCCGGCTTCTATTTAAAGTTCACGAGAGGTAAATTAGATTATATGCTGGGTGCGCAAAGAATAGACGCTTTTCTCTATTCGTACCAGCTAGATAATAGATCCGTTTTTCAACAGAAGCTAAATCTTAGTCTCCGAGAAAAAAATGAGATTTACGCCTATTTAATTAACAATATTCAGCCTGAAAATAGATTTTACAAATATGATTTCTTTTACGATAATTGCTCTACGCGTATAAGAGATTTGCTGGAGGATGTACTTGGCGACAAATTGAAATGGAACAGGGAAGCAGCAGGTTATACCTTCCGTAATTATTTAGATATCTACCTGGCAGAAAAGCCCTGGCAGGACTTCGGAATTGATCTAGCACTCGGGCAGCCAACTGACAAGATAGCTGATAAAAGAAATGAAATGTTTTTGCCGGATTTACTCATGTATCATTTTGATGAGGCAACCGTGGCAGGAGAAAAGCTGGTGGAAGAGAAAATTACAATTTTTGAAGCCTCACCTGAGGAAAAAACTTCCGGTTTTACCATTTTACCAAAATACCTCACCTGGCTGATCTGTATTTTAGGTATTTTCTTTAGTATCAGGCATCATAAATCAGATTTTAATGATAGATTATTTAATCAAATTCTGTATTTCGTTACCGGTTTACTAGGCTGCTTAATCTTTTTTCTTTGGTTTTTGTCGGATCACATTGCCACAGTTAACAACTGGAATATCATTTGGGCATTTCCGTTGAATATTTTTATGGCATTTCTTCTCTTCAAAAAGCCGGCAAAAAAATGGCACACTGTTTACTATGCCGTTTTCGGAATTTTTTGTTTTATGCTTTTAGGCTTTTTCTATGCATTGCCACAACAATTACATCCTGCCGTATTACCTATCATTTTATACTTTACATTCAAATCTTTTAATTTAATGTATCGAACTAAAAAAATGAATGTCTAATGAATTTACAAAGCATACAAAATCAAGCGATAGAACTAGTCACTGAGGTAGCTGAATTTATCCGTAAAGAAGCAAAGGGCTTTCAATTGGATAAGGTGGAGAAGAAGGGTTTTAATGACTTGGTAAGCTATGTAGATAAACAAGCAGAGGAAAAATTAGTGGAGGGGTTAAGTAAAATATTACCTGAAGCTGGTTTTATTGCAGAAGAAGGAACCTCCGATAAAAAAGGAAAGCTTTACAATTGGGTGATTGACCCGGTAGATGGCACAACCAATTTCGTTCATGGCTTACCCATATATTCCATAAGTGTAGCTTTACAAAAACAGGAAAAAACTATTGCCGGTATTGTATATGAAATCAATCGGGCTGAATGTTTTCATGCAATTGAAGGAGGTAAAGCCTTCATGAATGAAAAAGAAATTGCTGTTTCTCCGGATATAACTTTGGCAGATAGCTTAATAGCCACTGGTTTTCCCTACTACGATTTTGATAAAATGGATGCTTACCTGGCTTTGCTAAAGGATTTTATGCAAAGTAGCCATGGCTTGCGTAGGCTGGGAAGTGCGGCTGTGGATTTGGCATATGTTGCATGCGGAAGGTTTGAAGGTTTTTTTGAATATAACTTAAACTCCTACGATGTAGCAGCAGGAGCATTTATTGTTCAACAGGCGGGAGGCAAAGTAAGTACCTTCACAGGGACTGATAATTATGATTTTGGAAGAGAGATAGTGGCTGCAAGTCCTAGAGTGCATGAAGAAATGCTCAAGTACATTCAAAAAAGATGGAATTGAAAGAAGGACATAAAGAAGTTTACTTATTACATCAGAAACCTAAGATGATCTTTGTCATTTTAGGGTTGATCCTTATTATTCAAGGGGTTTTCGACTGGTGGGTAGTGGCGTTTTTGTTATTAACCTTATTTTAGGAATTATATTAACACTATTTGGCACTGGCTGCTTAGTTTATGCTTTATTAAATTATTCAATTAAATCTAAAAAGGCAGGCAGAGTAGAACTCAGTGATGAATACTTCCTCATAAAGCAAGATTTTTTCAAAAAACCCATTGCCATAGAGTGGAAGGATGTTCAAGGCTTAGATTTAGGAGATTATACCCTTGGATTTAAGAAAAATGATGAAATGTATTACCTTAAGTATAATACAAAAAAAGATAGCAAAGAAGAAATTAAAAATGCTTTAAGAAGATACGCTGATAGGAAGGATATTGGGTTACTCAATGAAAAATAATCAGCCTTCCAAAATCACGTTTCGTGAGACACGAAACATACAAGCACGCACCTTGACTTGCAGATTTTAAAGTGCAACTATATTTATCATAACTTTACTGAGAGCACATAAAAAAAGCAGATATTTCTATCTGCTTTCATAAACTAAACAAGGTTAAATTCTCATTTACCCCTTACTTTTTTCTTGTACAACAGCATCAACTTTAGCTCTAAACTCTTCATCCTGTTGATATGCCATCATAATTTCTTGATATTTCTTTTCACTAACGCCATTATCAGTTAATACTTTAATCATTTCTTGCTGCGTCTTTTGATTATTAGCCATAATTTTTTGAGCAGCAGCGTTAAAAGCAGCTAGTTCTTTTTCTGTAGCTTCCTCATCAGATTGACCTTGCTGAATAGCAACAATTTCATTAAAACGCTCTACCTCTAATTCATTTTCAGAAATAATTTGCATAGCTTCTTGCTCAGCCTTTTGTTGCACTTTTGTCACTTCTAAATTTGCTTCTACAAATTTTTCGATCTCTTTATCGTCAAAGTCTGTTTTTACTTCTTGTTGCTGTCCTTGTACCGGTGGCACTTGTGCTAGGAGCATGCTAGAACACATTAAAAACAGAGCAGTTGATAAAAACTTGGTTAAATTTTTCTTTAAGCTTTTCATAATTATGATTATTTGCATGTTTTATTTATAACGAGATTAGATGGCTTTGTTGCGTTAGATAATTATTTCTAGAAAAGTTCTACTATGAGTACAAGAAACCCTTCAAATTCTTAAAAATTAAGGGTAAATCTCTTGCAATGCTCCTTTTAATTGAGGGTATTTAAAAACATATCCTGAGCTTAAAAGCTTTTGTGCAGATACCTTATTTCCAC
>JBBSPJ010000266.1:0-6209 GCA_038258905.1 Cytophagales bacterium | reverse complement strand
GGAGCAAAAATGTCGCCAAAATCGGGCAATTATTGTGCGTTTTAACCCAGGGTTGGTCAGCCTGACTGACACCCTGCGCTACCAAATTGTCGCCACCTTCGGGGCTTGGAATCACCTTGTAAAGGCGTTTAAGAATATCATCATACCGCAGTTAATAATTTAATCTCCTCCTTCGTTTGCAACGAGGAGGTCCGAGAACAGCTTTTGTAAAGCTGCTAGATAATTCAAATATTTATCGACAATTATTTTTTGTGATGTCATTTCAAATTGACGATTTACTATATTTCCCTACACCATTCCCGTGGACTGTGGCTCACAGAATACCACTGGAATGCAGGCGTCTGACGGTTTTACAGGCGTAGATAAAACCGTCTGACGCCTTAGGTAACAGAGCAGAAAGATTTTGTCATCATTTTTGCTTTCCTGCGGAGCAAAAATACCGCCAAAATTGGTCCGTTATTGCATATTTAACCCGGGGCTAAAGCCACCGGGCTACCAAAATGCCGCACCTACGGGGCTTGGTATTTCTTTTAAAGGCGTTTAAGGAAATATCATTACAGCGGCCAAAATCCGACAGCTATAGTGCGTTTTACGCTATGGCTGTCACCCTTGTTTCATAGGACTCAGTGGGAGCTACGAAGATTTCATCCAGATCGGGGCTAAAAAACTTGTTGGCTATACCTAAAAATCTAACAAAGCATCTCGTCATCCTAAAAAATTTTGGAAGGCACTGGAAAAATTTATTTAGGATCCCCTTGCTATTACGCATGCTTTTTGCCGAGAATCTCTAACTGAGAAGAGGATTGAGGTTAGCTTTGGTAAAGCTGCTTGAAAAAATATATAAGGTCATTTATCTCTTAAAGATGATATTCCGTTCCAATGGGTTTTAGCAAGGTTAGTGCTAAGCATCCGGGGGATCCCAAATATTTCTTTCGTTCCTCAGAAATTTTGGGATGACGATCTCTGCTGGTGCTTGTTGATTCCTTCCCGCGGTCTGTGGCTCACAGAACACTTTGGAATTGTGTTTACCATAAGATTTTGTCATCATTTTTGCTTTCCTGCGGAGCAAAAATGTCGCCAAAATCGGGCAATTATTGTGCGTTTTAACCCAGAGTTACAGCACTGGGCTACGAAGATTTCACCCCTAGCGGGGCTGTAATCAACTTGCTAAGTAGTTTGAAATATCATCATAACAGCAATTAGTAATGGAATCTCCTCCTTCGTTTGCGCAATTGACATCCCTGATGGGGCAACGAAGAGGTCTGAGAACAGCTTTTTTCCCATTGGGATTTTAATGGCAGAAAGCTGCTAGAAAGATCAGTATGAGACAACTTGAAAAGCTGCAAGAAAAATAAATAATGACTTGGAATGCCAAATGGCTTCAGCGAATGAGGCTGGAACCAACTTGTTAAGTAGTTTAAAAATATCATTATATGCACAGTTCATAATGTAATATCCTCCTTTGTTTGCGCCATAGGCCTACCAAAGGCTGGTAGGAATCCTTTATATGGCAAAAGAGGAGGTATAAGAACAGCTTTATTACATCAATAAATACTACCTGACATTTACTTTATTAAAATTTCTTACATCTACTTACTTCCATTATATCTAGAAACTCCATCTGTTGGTCATGATAAGCCCAATAACATAAAAGCATATTTCAATTGAGACCTTTTGTAGGCAACTTGGAAATATGTAAGGATTGAATGTGTTACATGTAATAAATATAGTTGGAAAACACCTTAAATTTGCTTCCAAGTAATAAAATGAGGGTTTAAAATGAAAAATATATTAATTAATGAAAACCGTAAAGGAAAAATAATCGTATATGTTTAACGTTTCAAGTGCCATAGAACTCTTTATTATGAACTTTTATTCGTTTAAATGTACTTGAAGAAATTAAATTCAAAATTCAACATCATAAAAAAGGGTTTTAATGCTAACATTACTGTAAGATGTAATATTTAATACCACTTTTAAAAAATACTCGTTTTTTTGTCCTAAAAATTTGTCAATTGACCTATAAAATGTACCATTTTAACGATTAATGGAAAATTAACAGTAAAATAACCTTCTAAAATTTGTGTATCACTATGATAAATTCTTATCTTTATATTCTTAAAATAAAACAATTAAATATTAATACATTAATAACTGATCAATTTAACATCAGTTATTGTCAATTTAAGAATAGTATTTAAGGTACATCGAATGGAACATACAATTTTAATTATGGAAGATGACGAACCGATGAGGTTGTTATTGGATGTTTTATTAAAAAATAAATACAAGTTAGTATTTAAGAACGATGGACTGGCAGGTATGAAATGGTTATCAGAGGGAAATATTCCTTCGGTTATATTATCAGATTTTATTTTGCCTAAGATGAATGGATATGATTTTTTAAATAGTTTATCTCAAAGTGGAATGTTTTCGGATATCCCCTTTATTATGGTAAGTAGCCGTACAGATGAAGGATTTAAGAGAAGGTGTTTAGATGCAGGAGCAAAAGGATTTTTAGACAAGCCTTTTGACCCATCTCAACTATATAATTTGTTAGACAAGATTATTAAAACAACTGTAGAAAATTAAAAATATGGAATCAATTAATTACTTATTAAATAATAATTTTGATGAAGTATGGATTAATAAGCATCAAACTTTTGACAAAAAATTGTATTGTGTTAGTAATGAATTTTATGAGACAGAATTGTTGAAAGATTTTAGTGTTGTTGAAAAATTCACGATGTCATCATTGATGCGCACTTTGGAAAGCATCAAGTATGCGGAAGCACCTGATGCAATTGTTTTTTATACTAACTATATAGACAATATCTTTTTTGAAAACCTAAGTTCTATTAGTCATGTAATTAGAACTTCAGGTTTAATGATACCTCTAATTATTGTTTCTGATAAGATTGATTCAGAAAATAAAAAGAAGGTTTTAAAGCATGGAGCAGATGACTGCTTTCCGAATGTTTTTAATCCTGAAAAACTCAATTACTGGATAGATTTTTTGAAACTATTTAAAAAATTATCCAAAGAAGATGAGTTTGAAAAAGAGGAGGAAATAGCTTTTAAAATTTCCCCTACTAAGAGGTTATTCGATATTTTAGTATCGGGTACCATTCTATTGGTTGTTAGTCCTATTATGTTAATAATTGCCTTGATTATAAAGCTAGAATCCAAAGGGCCTGTATTTTATGTTTCCAAGCGCGCGGGTGTTGGTTACAAGGTGTTTAATTTTATGAAATTCCGCTCTATGTCTGCCGGTGCCGACAAGGAATTAAGTAAACTGCATCACTTAAATCAATACAGTAAAAATGCTGATAATAATGATGGTATTGGTGCAAATCCTGTATTTTTTAAAATAAAAGATGATCCAAGGATCACCCGATTTGGTAAATTTTTAAGAGATTCAAGCTTAGATGAATTGCCACAGTTACTTAATGTGCTTAGAGGTGATATGTCTATTGTAGGTAACAGACCTCTTCCTTTGTATGAGGCTCAGCAATTAACGAAAGACCAATGCGCTTTGAGGTTTATGGCCGCAGCCGGAATAACCGGATTATGGCAAGTGACTAAAAGAGGTAAATCGGAAATGTCGGAAGATGAGAGAATTTCTTTGGATGTAGATTACGCTAAAAATAATTCCTTCCTCAAGGATATGAAATTATTGCTTAAAACATTTCCGGCTTTAATGCAGGAAGAAAGAGTATAAAATATGATTTTTTTACATCTCGTTGAGTACGTAATTCTTACGTACTCAATTATTGTTGTTGGTTATACCTTCCTATTCATGGTTTTTGGATATACTTACAAGAAGAAAAAAGTAGCCAGTACATTTAATGCTTCTCATAAAATTGCTGTCTTTATTCCTGCCTATAAAGAGGATGGTGTAATAGTTACAGTGGTTAATAAAAATTTAGAAGTAGATTACCCGTCTGAATTATATGATATTATCGTTATTGCGGATTCATTTAAAGCAGAGACACTTACCCGGCTGAAGGCAACAAAGGCAATAGTTCACGAAGTTTCTTTTGACAAAAGCACCAAAGCTAAGGCAATTAACCATGCTTTAGCTCATTTTAAAGGTTATTCTCATTGTGTGATTTTAGATGCTGATAATGTAATGGAACCTGACTTCTTAAAATATTTAAGTTTTGGCTTTGCACAAGGAATGCAGGTGATACAAGGTAGAAGGTGTGCTAAAAATAATAACACATCTTATTCCATTCTTGATGGCATCAATGAAGAAATCAGTAATCATATTTATAGAAAAGGTGCGCAAGCCATCAATTTATCCGGACCTTTGACAGGTTCAGGAATGGGGTTTGATTATCAGCTCCTAGAAAAAGTAATGAAAACTGTGAGTCATGTGGGAGAAGATAAAGAGCTACAATTGAAATTGACCCAGCAAGGATATATTCTCAATTATATAGATGAAGCCAAAGTATATGATGAAAAAGTGGATTCCAGACAGATTTTTCAATCACAAAGGAAAAGATGGCTTTCTGTTCATTTTTATTTTCTAAAAAAATATTTTTTCAAAGGTTTTGCGGAAGCCTTTAAAGGCAACAAGCATTTCTTCAATATGAGTGTATTGATACAATTACATTTACCTCGGTTATTTAATGTAGGGATTTTTGGCATAATGATTTTATTAAGTTTTTTCTTCTCAATTTATATGGCTGTTTCATATTTTATCTGGGCAGGCCTGTTTGTTACATTTATTCTGAGTTTATTCTTAGCCGTTCCAAAAAAATATTTTAACAAACATTTATTTTTCGCCATACTCAGAATACCAGGAGTATTTTTTACTATGGTTTTGATTCTATTTAAAATGAAAGAATCTAAAAAAGGATTTATTCATACACCTCATAATCAATAAACTTACAATAAATCACATTTTAATTCGGTTTATATAAGATATTCATGGAAATCAATTCAAATAAACATACGGACATGAATAAGCCCTTAGTTTCTATAATTAGCGTTCATTTTAATCATTTAGCGGTTACAGAAGAGTTTATTAAAAGTATTTTAAAAATTGATTATGCTCCGGTAGAAATATTTGTGGTGGATAATGGATCAGTAGATGAACCTATTTCGCCTTTAGTTGCTAAATATCCTGAAATAGAATTTATAATAAGTGAGCAAAATTTAGGTTTTGCAGGGGGTAATAATTTAGCCATCAAAGAAGCAAAAGGTGATTTTTTACTTTTTATCAATAACGATACAGAAGTTGAACCCGATTTTCTAGAACCATTGGTGAATCATTTCAGTGAAAATGATAAGTTAGGAATGGTCTGCCCATTGATTAAATATTTCAATACTAATATCATTCAGTATGCTGGTAACAGTGCTATCAATAATTTTACAGGTAGAAGTTCACGCACTGGCTTCAAAGAGGAGGATATAGGGCAGTATAGCGCTAAGTTTCAAACAGAAATGATTGATGGTGCTGCAGTTTTGGTTAAAAAAGAAGTGATTAAGGATATTGGTCTAATGCCGGAAGTGTTTTTTTTATATTATGAAGAAATTGACTGGTGTACTCAGGCTAGAAATGCGGGATACGAAATATGGGTAAATGGCCATTCTGTAGTGTATCATAAGGAATCTATGAGTGTAGGAAATAACTCCCCATTTAAGCTCTACTATATGACCAGAAATCGTGTGTTATTTTTGAGACGCAACACGAAAGGGTTACAGAAACTATCCTGGGTTTTATTTTTTATATTTTTTACCATTCCAAAAAACACTCTAGTTTATCTATTGAAGTTTGACTTTAAAAGTTTAAGATCTTTTTATAAAGGTTTGCTCTGGAATTTATTCCATTAAATATAAGGTGTTATTATTTTGCTGATAAATTTAATTGCTATGTTAATTATACTTTTAATCGATTATTGATGCCTGTTCATCTCCATTCTTATTTGCTTGGCCAATTATCTGATTATTAGTATGTTTTTACTAAATTTGTTTTTTTTATAACTTTTTATACTATAATTTTATTTATAAATTTTAGTAATCTACAAGTGTAAATTATGACGGGTAACTCTAAAACATTTTCAAGGATATTAAAAAAATGGATTAAACTGTTTGTTAGCGTATGTTTGCTAGCATTTTTTTTAATTGTTTTTAAAGCTGAAGCCCAGCAAACAGCTAAGCGAGATGTTAATGACATAGGTTATCTAGAATATTTACCACCG
>JBBSPJ010000265.1:0-6218 GCA_038258905.1 Cytophagales bacterium | reverse complement strand
TTTCTATTTTATAGAGACCATCAAGTTTGAGAATTTTAAGGTCCTGATTATCATAAAAAATCAAAATTTTATCTGAGAAATCATTTTTAATAGCATAAGTTTTCAGAAACATAATTCTGTTGCCGTTAATATTAAAAGTATAAACTTCGTTTTCACCTGCGAGGGCTATTTTATTTTCAGTTATTGCTAAATCGTATACAGGTGCAGAAAAATGAAATTGAGTAGCATACTCTTTATCCCTTAAATCTAAACTATATAAACCAAAATCGCCAGTTAACCAAAGCTTGTGATGCACACTATCGTAAAGTGCTTTTTCAATAAATCTTTGATTACTCACTTTTTTGGCTTCAAGGTTTTTAATAATAAAAACTCCATTGGTGGTGATAGCAATAATACCATAAGGAGTATCTATTATTTCTTTAACTTTTCTGTTAATATTTTCTACCTGCAGGTATTGAAATTTGACAGATTTTAATTTTGAGATGTTTACAAGTTTTTGCACAGTTTTGTAGCTTACTTCCTTGCGAACTGAAGGTTCTCTTTGGGTTGGCTCATTTTCACTTTGTTCCTTACGGTTTGCTATAGCAATAGAATCCCTCAGAAACTTTTCCTTTTCTTCCAACCTTTCTCTTAGCTTTCTAAACCTATAACCCTGGCTTCTAAATGTTTTTTTATAAGCATCTAGCTGATCTTCTATAAATTTCTCATCGGTATTTTTTGAGCTTGAGAATAATTCAGAAAAGAATTTATCATCTTCCCCTTTCATATTTGTTTCCTCTTCTATATAGGTTTCCACCTTCACTTTTTCCTCCATCACTTTTTGTAGCGTTTCATAATCTTTCACTTCCGCCAGATAAAAAAGTCCGTCATTGGTACCGACAAAAAGTGTATCATTTCGATATAAAACTGTTTCCGGAATCCCATTTAAACCCGGGTAGTGTTGAAATTCTTTTATGGGAACTTGTAAGGATGCTCTTGAAATACCTGCACTATGTGCTAACCAAATTCCATTTTGATCATCCATAGTAATCGCACTGACCTGATCCGAAGGCAATCCATTATAATATTGAATAGAATTTTGAATTTTCCCTGTAGCAATATCCACCATTACTGCCCCACCATTTAGCGTAGCAATCACAATAACATCTCCTAATATTTTGCCGGATACCGGGTAATTTTCTTTCAGGTATTGCCTAAGTTCCTCGGAAAAAACCTTGAATTCTTTTCCGTTAAAAGCAAAAAAATCTCCATTATCATAAGCAAAAAACACAAGAGAATCAGTTTGGCAAGAAAATACAAAGTCAGTCTCTTCAGGCGCATAAAGATTTATATCGATCCAGGATTCTTTAAAGTACTCTAGCAAAAAATTGCCTTCAAAAGCATACAATTTATTTTTGTATTTAAATATATCATTGAAGCCTATTTTACTTTCAAAAGTAGTATCTACTTCAAATTTTATATTGTTAAATCGGATTATTTTGTCACCTGCCAGATAGTAATACTTGTCTGAAAATTTTATTAAATCGGCACCCATTAAGAAATCATTATTGCTATGTAGATTAACTACTTTATTATGATTTAGGGTATTTTGGTGAATGATTGAAATACCATCTCTGGTAAGAACAAAAAGATTTGTATCAATATGTAAAAATTGAAGTGGACTACTAGAAATGTTTATTTTTTCCCATTGTTTGCCATCAAATTGCAAAAGACCTCTTCTGTGTGCTAAAAGCAATCTTCCCTGGGCATCAATGTCCATATCATTAAACAAATAATCTTGCTTTGGTAAAGGGACAGAAAAATGCTTTAAAGACAAATGTCCTTCTTGCCCCATTACCGAGCTAAGATTTAAAAATAAAAAGAGAATTAAAAAATTTTTCATTTATAGGTATAGCGATCAGAAAATTACGCTATTTTAAAGAGATATGTATATTAAATTTATAATTAAGTGTCTTAAAACATTATTAACATAGTTAAAAAATGATTTTTTAATAAATTAAATTATAATAGTTATACCAGCCTTTTATGTTTGTAACGATTAAATAGTATTTTCTTTTACTATTTAACATAGATAAAAAGAAAAGTAAGCTGATAGTTTAATTATAATGTAACGCTCATATTGGGATTTGCTTATAAGACTCGACCACTTATTTATAATGTAAAATGATAATAAATGTGTTTTTCTAATTATCATTTTTAAAGAAAACAATGACAATATTTCTAAAAAAGTTAATGTATTTTATTCTTTTAATGCCAATATGTCTCTGTTTAATGAGAAATATTATTCAATTATGACATTAAGTCAGGTTTTCTGAATTGGATTTTAATTTGTATTAGAATCAATAAACCTAAAATACAAAGCAATGAACTTAAATGAATATACCATAAAATCGCAGGAAGCCATCCAAAAAGCAGCTGAAATGGCCCAAGCCAATGGGCAGCAAGCGGTGGAAACCGGCCACTTGTTGAAAGCCATTCAGCAGACAGATGAGAATGTGCTTTCTTTTATTTTCAAGAAATTAAATATCAATAAAGGCTTATTAGAAAATAGTTTAAAAGAAGTGATGGACTCTTACCCAAAAGTAAGCGGTGCGCAGCCTTATTTATCTAATGATGCTCATAAAGCTTTAACAGAATCTAAGAAATTTCTCAAAGAGTTTAAGGATGAATATGTAGCTATAGAACATCTACTTTTAGGATTGATAAAATCGGGAGATAAGGTAAGCACCCTATTGAAAGATGCCGGCTTTAATGAAAAAGATTTGATCAAAGCCATTAAAGAGTTACGAGGTGGTGATACTGTAAAAGACCAGAATGCGGAATCAAAATACCGATCGCTGGAGAGATATTCCATCAACCTGAATGAACAAGCTAAAAATGGTAAGATAGATCCGGTAATCGGTAGAGATGAGGAAATAAGAAGAGTGCTTCAAATCCTTTCCCGAAGAACCAAAAATAACCCTATCCTTTTAGGTGAGCCGGGAGTGGGTAAAACCGCTATTGTAGAAGGCTTGGCACAAAGAATGGTTGATGGTGATGTACCTGAAAATCTTAAAAATAAGATCCTTATCTCTTTAGATATGGGTTTATTGGTTGCAGGCGCCAAATATAAAGGTGAATTTGAAGAGAGATTGAAAGCTGTTATAAAAGAGGTTACAGATTCTGACGGACAAATCATACTCTTCATTGATGAAATCCACACATTAATAGGTGCCGGTGGTGGAGAAGGTGCGATGGATGCCGCCAATTTATTAAAACCTGCACTTGCACGAGGCGAATTGCATGCAATTGGTGCCACAACACTAAAAGAATATCAGAAATATGTAGAGAAAGATAAAGCTCTTGAAAGAAGATTTCAATCTGTAATGGTTGATGAGCCTTCTCAAGACGATGCAATCTCCATATTAAGAGGTATAAAAGACAAATATGAAGTGCACCACGGTGTGCGCATAAAAGATGATGCAGTAATTGCAGCGGTGGAGCTTTCTACACGCTATATTTCTGATCGTTTCTTGCCGGATAAGGCCATTGATTTAATGGATGAGGCTGCGGCTAAAATGCGAATTGAGATTGATTCTTTACCAGAAGAACTGGATGAGTTGAACCGTAAAATCATGCAGTTAGAGATTGAGCGTGAAGCCATGAGGCGCGAGAAAAATAAGGACAAAGAATCTGTAATTAACAGAGAATTAGCCGATTTAGATGATAGAAGAAAGGATTTGCGTGCCAAATGGGACAGTGAAAAAGAGGTGATTCACGGTATTCAACATCAGAAAGAGCATATTGACAAGCTGAAACTAGAGGCAGAACAGGCAGAGCGTGCAGGAGATTTTGGCAAAGTAGCAGAGATACGTTACGGTAAGTTAACAGAGGCCGAAGCCAAGCTGAATGAATTTCAAACAAAAATGCGTGAAATGCAATCTTCCAGTCACCCGCTTTTAAAAGAAGAAGTAGGTGCAGAAGAAATAGCTGATGTAGTAGCTCGGTGGACAGGCATTCCGGTTACAAAAATGCTGCAAAGTGACAGAGAAAAATTGCTTCATCTTGAAAAGGAGCTAGGCAAGAGAGTAGCAGGACAGCGTGAAGCTATAACAGCCCTTTCGGATGCGGTGCGAAGGAGCAGAGCCGGATTGCAGGATGCTAAAAAACCGATTGGATCCTTTATTTTTATGGGAACCACAGGGGTTGGTAAAACCGAGTTGGCCAAAGCATTAGCAGAGTATCTGTTCAATGATGAAAATTCCATGGTGCGTATCGACATGTCGGAATACCAGGAAAGGCATTCTGTAAGCAGATTGGTGGGAGCACCTCCGGGTTATGTGGGATACGATGAAGGTGGACAGTTGACTGAGGCGGTAAGAAGAAAACCTTATTCAGTAATTTTGCTAGATGAGATTGAAAAGGCCCACCCGGATACTTTCAATATTTTATTGCAAGTGTTGGATGATGGTCGATTGACTGATAATAAAGGAAGATTGGCCAATTTTAAAAACACTATCATTATCATGACCACTAATATTGGTTCAGAATTGATTCAGGATAGATTGAGTCCGGCCAATTATGAAGGTGATGAATGGAAGAAAGAGCAAATTCTTTCCGATACTAAAAAAGAGGTTTTTGAATTGCTGAAAAGATCTGTAAAGCCTGAATTTTTGAATAGAATTGATGAAATCATCATGTTTGAGCCGTTGAGTGAAGAAATTTTGAGAGAAATAGTAAGCATTCAGTGGAAGGACATTCAAAAAAGACTGAAGGAAAATGGCATTCAGTTAGATGCCACGCCTGATGTGCTGGATTATTTAGGTAGGATTGGTTATGATCCTCAATATGGCGCCAGGCCGCTGAAAAGGTTAATTCAGAAAACTATTTTAAATACGCTTTCCAAACAAATACTTTCCGGTGAAATCAGTAATGATAGCACCGTGCTGGTAGAAATGGAAGATGGGGAGATCGCGTTTAAGAATGTAGAGGATATTGAGATAGAGTAATTTTGTATAGGCGTCTGACGGTTTGAACCGTCTGACGCCTTTTTCATAAGCCAATCTTCTACTTCACCAACACTTTCAACTCTTGCTCATTTACATTTAGCAACCCCACTTTTGGTAACCTTTTGGTGAGTTCCCTCCAGTTTTTATCTTGTTTATAAATGCTTTGTAACATAGAAGTGGCTTTAGCTATTTCTTTATCATTTGCTAAAGTAATGGCTGTCCAGTATTGCATTTCCAGATTTTCAGGAAACATTTTCATAGCCTGGTTATATTCCTCCATAGCCTGCTTCATCTCATTTTTTTCTACGTGTAAATCGCCCTGATTCATATGCTCATAAGCTCGATAAACTTTTAATAATCGATTCAATTCCTGTACAGGACTTGCATGATCATCCACCCTTAAATCCAATAATCTATCATTCCAAGGCTCCTCAGTGGCCTCCGGTGCAACAATGAGTAAAGCAGCCGACTGCTTACCTCTTATATCTCCTTTTTCATTTTGTGCTGCTTTTAACACTTCCACCATTCTTTCTGCTAGTGGTAAGTTTTCATTGTCCTTCCATGCTTTTTCCATGGCAGGCACTACTTTATCATTCAGCATCATATTGGCTTGTACAGAAAAATTATCCCCGTTTCTATGACCTGCCTCATCAATACAGCTTTTCCCGGTATGCGTAGCTACCCGGCCTTGAGCATCTAAAATAGCGACTTGCCTGAATTCCTTGCCTTCATCATCACTCAATAACATATCAAGTGCTTCTTGAGGTGATTTGCCCTCTTTCAATAAAGCCAACCCACGTAATCCAAATGATTTATTTGTAAAGGATTGGGTTGCCACCACTCCTACCCCGGCTTCACCCCAGGAAACCGCTGTACCTACACTAAACCAATGGCTTTGCACTGCTACAGCCATTTCACCGGTTTTGGCATCGCGCGCCACAATGGAATAGGTGTGGGCTAGCGGATCAGATGGTTTTTGAGATTGTGCTGAGGCAGGCAACCAGTAAGCTACAATCAATAGAGTAAGTAAGATTCGTATCATAATTTGAAAGTTATAGTAATGTAGTTAAAGATTTTTTTTAAAGATCCCTTAGTTTTATATGGGCAGACTTAATTTATGAAAAGATTACTTTAAACTTATTTTTAAAGCAATAAATCTTTCTTGAACGATTAAGATCTGGAAATAAAACAACAAATATAAATATTGTTCAATAAATTAACTTAAATGAT
>JBBSPJ010000264.1:0-6235 GCA_038258905.1 Cytophagales bacterium | reverse complement strand
GCCACGGTGCAGGCCGGTTATTGGTATATCCCAACCACAAATGTAACACCACCAGGAGTAACAGATTCTTTGTTTCTAGTCTGGGAGGGTGCTGATCCTATTGCTTATAGAATTACTGACATTTCACCGGCTTCTTTTCAGATTGAAAGTTTTCTTCGTAGTGATCCTTTTCAAGAGACTTTTGTTATGCCAGATAGTTTACGTTTGTGATATAATGGTTAATTAAAATCCAAAGTTTAATTATTTCTTTAAAAATCTTCACGCCAAGGTTCGTGCTTACATGTACCATGTCTCACGAAACTTGATTCGAAGGTAAGAATATAATTAGGGAGCTTATGATCTGCCAGCTACCAAAACTGTGCGAAATTTGATAAACTATTAATTCATATACTCTTTCGTAGTTGCCAATTCCTTCATTATATCAGCAAATATGCTATAAGATTTTAACCTGTCGTGATGGTCATATACATGGGAAACTACCATCAACTCATTCACTTGAGTAGCTTCTATAAACTCCTGTGTTTTGGCTTTTACATGTTCCTTATCCCCGATAAAAGCATATTTTAGCATCTTTTGAAATGCTGGATTCTGTGCTAATTCCTTCAAGTCAGGCGTCATTTCTGTCGGGGACTGCATAAAGTCAATATTATTGGTCATTACTCCCAACATCATTTTAATTAATGAGGTAGATAATTTCTCAGCTTCCTCATTGCTTTCAGCGGCAATCACATTAATGCAAGCAATGGTATAAGGTTCTTGCAATTGTTCTGAGGGTTGAAATTCATTATAATAAATACTTAATGCTTCCATTAATTGGCCTGGCGCAAAATGACTGGCAAATGCATAAGGTAAGCCATTTTTGGCAGCAACATGAGCGCTATCAGTACTGGAACCTAAAATGTATAACGGAACATTGATGCCTTCAGCCACAGTGGCTCGTACGCTGGCACTACTATTATTCTTTGAAAAATATTGCTGTATTTGATTTACCTCATCCGGGAATTTGTAAACTGACTGCATTCTGTCAGACCGTATGGCGTGCGCTGTTACTTGATCGGTACCGGGAGCTCTGCCTAATCCTAAATCAATTCTGTTAGGATACAATGCACCTAAAGTGCCAAATTGTTCCGCTACAATTAATGGGGAATGATTAGGTAGCATAACCCCTCCTGATCCCACTCTGATTTTCTCAGTATTACCTGCAATATGCCCGATTAAAACGGAGGTAGCAGAACTGGCTATGCTCTTCATATTATGATGTTCTGCCAACCAAAACCTTGAATACCCAGCTTTTTCAGCATTTTGGGCTAATTCCACGGCTTTTTGAAATGAATTAGCCGGGGTTTCACCTTGCGCAACTGTCGCTAGTTCCAAAACGGAATAAGATATATTTGAATTCATTATTATTTTGAGAATTTGAGAAATCTGGCTGACTAAATAACAGCCCTATAATTGTTACCATTTAGTACGGCTAAAAGTTAGGAATGTTGAAGCTATTTTATTTGAAATATTGGTTTAGATCTGATATGATATACGAATTAAATAAGTATCAATTAAGATATTTATTATTTCAATAATGCCTCTATTAATTCATTTTTAAGATCTTCTTTTTGCATTTCTTTTGAAAGCTCATGTGCTTTTGTTTTATAAGTTGAATTTGTCCATAAATCCTTCACTTTAGCATTTAACCTTTTATAATTGAGCTTATTGATTTTGATACCTATAGGACCGGCACCTTTTTCAGAAATCAGCTGATTCCACATAAATTGGTCAACAATATGTGGGATAATCATGGTTGCGCAGCCATATTTTATACCTAAATGAGTGGTGCCTGAACCCCCATGGTGGATAAAAGCATAAATTTTAGGTAGAATCTTGTGGTAATTTAAATTTTCCTCAAAGTGAATATGATCACTTTTATAATCTTCCAACTTAATCAATCCGCCATAAGCAGTATTGATAATTGCAGGGATTTGCAACCCTTCTAAAGTTTGGCAGAAAAGTCGTGTAATTTTTTCGGGCCAGGGATTTGTCATGCTGCCAAAAGTAATCAACATGACCTTCTTGTGTTGATCTACGAATTTTAAGAGGGCTGGACTTTCTTCCATATCGCTCTGCCCAGACTTTTCATGGTAACCTAAAACCTTTACCGGGCTATTTTCTGCAACTTCACCAGAAAATAAGGTTGGGGAAATAGTATAGATAAGTGGGGTTTCTTTTAAGCATTTTTTTAAAGCTTTTTTATCCACTTTTTCCCGGTTTTTTAGCTTTTTAGCCCATGAATGCACAAAGCTAAGCAAACCAAAATTTGCTATCTTGTAGCTTAATTTCTCTATATTTATTCCTAGTATGCTTTTAGGGAATCCTAAATGGGGATAGCCTTTTATTCGGTGCACAATATAAGGAACAGGCGAAACGATTTTTTGTGGGATATGATCCATAACTGCAGAATAAAGAGGGTATACGGCTTTGTTATGATGTATAATTAAATCAGGTTGTACAAAAGATGTAATAGTTTGCTGTTCTACCATCATCACCTTATTTACTTTCATTCCCTGTTTAGCGAGCCTAATGAATGATACTGCTTTTTCAAACAAGTTTTTACCACCGCCCATCACAACCTCACCATCTTTACTATGCAGAAGGTTGAGAAATTCAGGGGTCAATGCATGGAATGAGATGCCTAAAGACTCAGTTAATTGACGGAATTGTTCAGGAAATGCACAAACAACCTCATGATTATTAGCCTTCAATATCTCAGCTATAGCTATAAAAGGCTCAATATCTCCTCTGGTTCCTATAGAAATAAGTAAAATCTTCATTTTTACAACTATTAATTATAAAGTATCGGTAAGGTAATAATATTTTTACACTAGTAGGAAACGTAAAAGTAATTAGTTGATGAGCTAAGTTAGGAATGAATAAATAATTCCTTAAGTGGAATCTGTAAACAAACCTCTATTGATTACAATGAGATCTAATTTATCTTTTATTATAAAAAGCTAAGAATCATCTAGTCTTAGTGAAATTATCCATCTTTAAGCTTGTTAAATACCGAATCATTAGCTTATTTGAACTTGAACTAATTTTTTAGCCTATCATGCCTCAGAATAACACTGATTCCTTGAAAAACGAAATTTCTCAGCCAGTGGAGCAAATTACCGCAAAGGTTTCCTCCTGGTGGGAAGCCTTTGTTGATATGGTGCCCAATATGTTAGTGGCTTTGGTTTTACTAATACTATTTGTATTCATTGCCAGGCTTGTTAAGAAAATATTCATTAAGATTTACAGTAAGTCTTCAGACAATAAAGCAATTGAGAACCTTTTTTCTACTATTGTTTACTATGCAGTTTTAGGTTTAGGTTTTTTTATTGTTTTGGGAGTTTTAAAGTTAGACAAAGCAGTCACCTCTCTTTTGGCCGGCGTAGGAGTGATTGGATTAGCGTTGGGTTTCGCTTTTCAAGATATTGCTGCGAATTTTGTATCAGGAATTATTCTAGCTTTTAGAAAACCGTTTTCGGTAGGTGATGTGATAGTGGTACAAGATATAATGGGCACAGTTTCAGGAACTAACCTTCGTGAGACGGTCGTGAATACCTTTCAGGGGCAGGAAGTTTTTGTACCCAATAAGGATGTGTTGTCAAACCCTATAATTAACTATACCATATTAGGAGAAAGGAGAATAGATTTGGCTTGTGGCATATCTTACGGGGATAATTTACAAAATGTAGAGGATTTGGTGCTTGATGCTATCAAAGGTATGGAAGGAGTAATTCGTAAAGAGGACATGATTTTTACTTATAAAGAGTTTGGTTCAAGTTCCATCAATTTTGAAATTAAATTTTGGATTAAATTTCCTGAAAACCCCAGTTTTCTTGCCATGCGGTCATCTGCCATCAAAGAAATTAAGGCGGCATTCGATAAGGAGGGTATTACGATTCCATTCCCAATCAGAACGCTGGATTTTGGTATTAAAGGTGGAGAAAAGCTATCAGAAATGAAGATAGGAAGCCGTGACAGCAAAAATGCTTCTTAACAGGGTTATAACTTATGGGCAATCCTTTGATATCATAATTTAAATAAACTATTGAAAATGAAAAAGTTATTTCAAAACCTGTTGCTAGTATCAATTATAGGCTTGTCCTTATCTTGTAAGGATACAAATAATGAAAATAGGAGTAATATTGCTCAATCAGATGAAGCCGTATTACAGCACACTGTTTATTTTTATCTAAATGATAATATTTCTGATGCAGATAAGCAATCATTTGAAAATGGACTTCAGCAATTACTTTCCATAGAGTCTGTCTACCGCTCTGAAATGGGTAAAACAGCAGCTACACCATCAAGACCAGTCACGGATCATGAATTCGATTATTCCATTTTTGCATGGTTTAAATCAATGAACGATTATAAAGTTTATGCAGATCACCCGGATCATCTTGAGTTTATAAAGAAATATGAATTGTTATGGAAAGATGTAAAAGTTTATGATTCAGAGATATTTAATTCGAATGAACAAAGTTTAAATAAATTGTACAATGTGTACTGATTAAAGAATTAATACTCAATACTTCAAAATAAACTCCTGCAAATTTTCAGCTCTTTCCATGTCCAACTTTTTTCTTAATCGGTAGCGTGCAATTTCCACACCTCTTACGGATATATTGAGTAGGTGTGCAATTTCCTTAGTACTTAAATTCATGCGTAAATAGGCACTTAGCTTCATTTCCTGCGGACTAATAGTTGGGTAGTCGTCCTTTAGTCTTTTAATGAAATCACCATGAACCTGGTCAAAGTGGATAGAGAAATGCTCCCAATCGTTATCTGAAGCTATATTTTTGTCTATATTATTGATAATTTTATTGATTTCCTGCTTTACCTCTTGGTTTTTGCTCCTTTTGGTAATGGTGTTTAAGTTGGTTTTTACATGGCTGATAAAACTATTTTTATTAATCAGGTGCATGGTTGAAGTAGCTAATTCCTTATTCTGAAGATCTATTTTTGCTTCTAAGCTTTCATTCTTCAATCGCTCAATTTCTTCTTCTGAAGATTTTAATTCTGTATCAATCCTATTAATTTCTTTTTCTTTTTCTTCAGTAAGTATTTCCGTCTTCTTTTTGTAGCGGGTCTCAAAACCAAAAAATATTACTGCTAAAAAACTGACCCCCAATACAAAATAAATGGAATAGGCGAGACTAGTTCTATACCATGGTGGTTTAATGGTAAAGGTAAACTGTGCTTCTTTACTTATTTCATTGTAAATATTTTTGGCCCGCACATGAAAAGTATAGCTGCCTTCTTTTAAATTACTATATTCTTTTACCATTAAATCTGTCCATTCACTGTAATTGGACTCTGCATTTTCCAGCCAAAACTGGTATTTAGTTTTATTCTGTCCTTCAATAAAGGGTGCACTAAAAGAAAATTGAATAGCATTATTTTTAAAGTCAAAATTAGGCTTTAATTCACTATTAGCGGAATCCGGTAATTTTTCAGCGCTATATTTAGCATTCAAGGTAAGCGAATCTTCATCGGAACTAATTCTAACAGTATTTATCAAAGTAACAAAATCATGATCAACCGTTTTTGTGAGCTTATTATTGAAATGGATAAAACCTTCCTTAGCAGCAAAGAGCACTTGGTTAGCTTCTAATGTGATTAATTTTTGTAAGTCATCATTTAAAAGCAAATCTAATCTATTGAAAATATTGCTATATTTTTGATAGGTGCCATTACTTCTCTTTTCAAAAACACCTATTTCATTCAAACTGGTATAAAAAATATTACCTACCGGGTCTTCATTTAAGCTATTGATAGGACCTCCCAGTGTTATAAATTCATTGAAATAAGCATCCCGTTCAAAGCTGTCTGAACTTTCATCATATCTGTAAAATCCTTCTTCAGTAGAAAACACCAACCGGTTGTTAATTTTCCATACATTTATAAGGTAGGTGGAAGGTAAGCCTGACTCAACACCATAATATTGATAGGTAACATGTTTTAAATCCTCATCCAATTTAATTTTAAAAATACCTTTATATCCGTGAGTCATCCAGATATCCCCATTTCTATCTTGTTGCATTACCCTGGAAGATTCCGAAAAACCCTCTAGTTTTCTTACAAAGCGTAAACCATTGCGAGTCTTTTTGAATAGCGAAAGTCCTTTGTAATTACCCTGTAAAACGTAATCTGAATAATTGGATAATTCCAAAAATGTCCATGTACCTGCGGT
>JBBSPJ010000263.1:0-6308 GCA_038258905.1 Cytophagales bacterium | reverse complement strand
ATTACTGTATAATTAGTTACGAGTAGTATTGACAGGATAAGGAAATATTTAATTTTCATATAATTTGTTTTTTTCATAAATGTTAACGGTTTAAATAAATGCATGTTTTAAGGGTGTTTATTTTTTGTTCTATGCCGTTTAAAATCAATATTATTTTAATCCTAGTGCGATGATTTTCGCTGGCCCGATAGAGCCTCCCACCGCAAATGCTATAAATTGCTTTCCATTAATAGAATAGGTCATGGGTGCACCTGTGACATTGTATGGTAGTTCAATTTCGTGGATCAGTGTTCCATTGTCCTTATCAAAAACCTGAATTTTAGGATCAAACTTTATAATCTCATCGGTTGCTACTTTGCTTAACTTTGCACCGCCTACCAAAGCAGGAACATATTCCCAGTATTTTCCTTCCTGCCCTACAAATAATAAAGTTTTAGTCAATAGAGGAGCTCCCCGTAAATTCCATCCAAGTCTTGGCAAGTTCAAATCTTTTAGCAAGGGATGGTTTCGGGGACCTTCTCCCAGGGCGGACTGCCATATATGATTTCCCGTATTAAGATCTATTGCCGTAATTCTTCCGTAAGGTGGTTTTAACAATGGAAGTCCCTGCGGGCCTTTAATACTAAACCTTTCCCATTCATAGTTGGCGTCAGTTTTTGTAGAATCTGATTTAATTATTTTGAACATTGAAGGAAATGTCATGGACGGGATGTAAAGGACGCCACTTTCTGGATCTACAGCTGCACCATGCCAGTTTGCTCCACCAAGTGCTCCCGGCACATATATCAAACCCTTTTCTGTAGGTGGGGTAAATAGCTCGCCTGTATCAACATCGTTTAAACTTGTCCAAGCTTCATCGAATATTTCGGGTGTAAAATCAATGATATCATCTACTGTTACACCCTGCCGATCGAAAGGCGCCGGTTTTGATGGAAAAGGCTGTGTAGGGGATGTTCTTTCTCCCGGTACCGTAGATTGAGGGACAGGTCTCTCTTCAATTGGCCAGATTGGTTCACCTGTTTCTCTGTTAAATACATATGTGAATCCCTGTTTGCTGACCTGAGCAACGGCTTTTACAGTTTCACCCTCCCTATTGATATTCAAAAGATTCGGGGCTGCTGGCAAATCGTAATCCCATATTCCATGATGAACCATTTGAAAATGCCATATACGTTTCCCGGTTCTTGTATTAAGGCAGACCAGACTTTCTGCAAACAAGTTGTCCCCTAATCTATTTCCACCATACCAGTCATTGGTTGGAGTGCTTATCGGCAGATAAACGTATCCAAGTTCTTCATCAGCACTCATTCTGGTCCACACGTTGGTGTTGCCTGTCACATTGCGGGCATCACCTTCCCAAGTTTCTGAGCCAAACTCATCTTCTGCAGGAATTGTATGAAATACCCATAGCTGCTCCCCAGTTTTTACATCAAATCCCCTCACATCACCGGGAGGTCTCATGCTTTGCGGACTGGCATCCGTAATTGAAGCTCCAATTACAATTACATCGTTGGCTATAACCGGAGGGGTAGAGATTCCATAATGAGAAGGATCAAACTCTCGGCTCAGCCCTTTTGACAGATCAACAATTCCGCCTTCGCCAAAGGAACTTACCAAACTTCCATCATTTGCATTTAAGGCGATTAATCGGGCATCTGGTGTACCAAAAATTATCCTCCCCGCTGCACCATCATCCCAAAAGGAAACACCTCTGTGAATATATGCACCATGGGCAGGGGCATTGGATTTATATGTTTCTGGATCATAGGTCCAGATCGTTTCTCCGGTCACTCCGTTTATGGCTGAAACAATAGCAGTGGATGAACTTACATATAAAACGCCCTCGATAGCAATTGGAGTAACCTGGTAAATAGAAACAGGAAATTTAAACTGATCTTTAAGTTCATTATCCGGAGATTCCCAAGTCCATTTAATTCCCACGTCTTTTACATTTTCCTTATTAATTTGATCTAAGGAAGAATATTTGGAACTAAATTTATCTGAAGCGTAAGCAGTCCAATTAGCTTCTTGACTTGATGATTGATAACTATTAAACAACAATAGTGTCAATAGCAGTAATGCAAATATTTGGTAGTTGATTTTCATATAGTTAACTTTTAAAGTGATGGCATAGAACAATTGGCTAATGGCATAAAATTTGTCATTATTCCTTTTACAGCTCCAGTTAGAATCTATCGTAATTCAATGCGATTGCCTCCAAGCCACGATAAATAGAGACTTAAAACATAATCCCCCGATTTTAATTAATCATTTGCTATTGCTCTTCTACAATATTGTGCGCTCGTACTTGAAGTCGTTAAGTGCTAATACTCCATCTAAGTAAGCGCTAATCCATGAAAACAAAAACCGATCAAGGACGAAGGCCCTGTTTTATTGTCCGAAGAGGGTGGTTTTCTGTCCGAAGGGAAATTTAGGAGTGATTGTTAGGAAGGGAAAACTCGCTTTTGTTTGTAAAGGTAAACCGCCACCTAAAATGAGTATGCGCTGCCGTTGCTAAAAACACCAAAGGTTCTTGTTCGCATAGTCTTTTCAATCGGCCCATTACGCATATTCATTTTAGTGTTTGTTTAGTTTTTTTTCATTCTGATTCTGTCACTGTAATTGGCAAATTAGTGTTCCAAATATTACTTTGTATTTTCCACTCTCCATTGTCATTTTTCCAAATAGTAATGTACTTGCCCTTATCAATGATATTTTCTTCTCCATAGCGTAAGTAATAAGTGCCTTCATCAATAAGATAATCTTCATTTCCATAAAATGATGTAGTCTCTTCTCTAAATTCATAAATTCCGTAATTTACCCAATCAATATTAATTTGTGAAATGGCTTTCTTCCCAGTTACTATTTCTGAATTAGGTGGGAAAACCTTTGCGTCTTCTGTGAAGATATTATTCAGATAAGCCGTATCTTTTATAATATGGGCTTCAGTAAAACGATTGGTTTTTTCAAGAATTTTTACTTTTACAGCGTTTAAATTAAATTTTGTTGTTACTTCTTCTTCGATTTCAACATTTGAATTGCTCTTTTCATTACAAGAAGAAAGTCCGATTACAAAAATTAAAATAACTAATAATAGTTTTTGAAATTGTATCATATATTGAGCTTCTATTTTAGTTGGTCCTTCATTACGAGTCGAAAGCTTTGTTTTTACATCTATTTCGCCTATTTTTTTATATAAGTTATCGTACGCAGTTATTTTCTGTCATTCCTAATCACTTCTCCTTCTTTCATTACAAAATGAACCGTCTTTATTGACTCAATATCATTAAGTGGGTTATTTTTAACTGCAATTATATCAGCATAATAAGAAGATTCAAGGATTCCTCTTTCTTTATCAATTCCTAAAAGCTCAGCCGCTTTAATAGTCATTGTCTGCAGAATAAATGTAGCTGGTATTTCCGCTGCTTTCCAAGTTTCTAAAACTTTAAGACTTGATTGTACACGGTTTGATTCTGGAAGGTCAACAATAATATCTGTACCAAAAGCCATTGGAGTGCCAATTTTATATGCTCTTTTAAGTCTGTCTACAAGGCTATTATTCAATGCTGTTGCTGTGGCAGAATCTATGCCATAGGCATACCAATTATCATAAGAAAAGTCCGTACCTACTAAAAATATCCCTTTATCTTTCATTAATTGAAGCTGTTCGTTGTTCAATCCAAATCCGTGTTCAATAGCAGCTGCACCCCCTGAAATCACGTTAGTTGCCGCTAAACCTCCAGAAGCGTGAACTGTAACTTTTATATTGTATTTTTTGGCCTCGTCAACAGCTGCTTTAATATCTTCATCATTATATATTCCATTGTCTCCAGTTACCATTTTAATTACATTGGCACCATGATACATATTCTTTCTTACAGCTTTCTTTATTTCATAGGGAGTATCTGCATCTAGATATTCAAATTCCCATAAATGCTCATGTTCAGGGTTTACTCCACTTGACTGCCCACCATATGGCGCAATAATTTTACCTGCATAAATAATAGTGGGGCCTTGTATCCAACCATTATTAATTGCTTTGATAACATCAGCGGTGGCGTAGTTTGCATCATTACCAATTTCTTTGATTGTTGTAAACCCATTGTCTAAAAATTGTTTAGCAACGACAGTGCCCCTTATTGCTCGAAGAGATGTACTTTCACTTGCGTAAATCTGTTCCAACTGAAGATTTCTATAAGGAAAGTTAGCCGTTATATGAACATGGCAGTCCATTAGTCCTGGTAAAACCCAAGAGTTAGATAAATCAATTATAATATCTGTATGGTCAAATTTCAAGTTAGTTCCGATCTCTTTTATTCTGCCATCTTGAACAATTATTATTTGATTCTCCAACATTTTACCATTTCGAGCATCGAAGAAATGACCTGCTTTAATTACAGTTTTTTGTGCATTTATTGTAAATGAAGTTATGAGAAAGGCTAAAAGAAATATTATATTTTTTGGCATTATATTTTAAGTTTTATGGTTTAGTTTAGCTTGGTTTTGATTACCCACTACAATTGAATAATGACATGAATTTGCCTTTAGTTCTTTCATAATTTCAAGTATATTCTAATCGATTTCAAGGCAATTTAGCTGCATACAAAAGAGTTTTAGAATATCGGGCTCGCACTTTAAGCCGTTAAGTGCTAATACTCAATCTAAGTAAGTGCTTATTCATGAAAACAGAAATCGATCAAGGACGAAAACCCTGTTTTATTGTCCGAAGAGGGTGGTTTTCTGTCCGAAGGGAAATTTAGGAGTGATTGTTAGGAAGGGAAAACTCGCTTTTGTTTGTTCGTTAAGTCAGATAGTTTACAAAAGTTAAAGGTTCGGGTTTACACTAAATTTTGGCTCAGCCTTATTGATAATTGTTTGTCTCTTAAATATTTTTCATCAAAGTAGGCTTGCACTAGCAATTAATTTTATACGGTGTTAGCGATTTTCTTAATTAGTATATAATCGCATATCAAATAAGAAACGGTACTTAAGGTGAATGCCGCAAATAACTCTGGCATAATGGAGCTGAAAAATTGTTGCCAAATTATGTAAGATATAAGTCCCACCAACATGGAGGAAAGTGCAGATTGCCAAAACAATTTTTTTTAAGGATAGAGAAAATGATTACAGGTATCATTACTGGAACATAATATTCAGTTACAATCATGATTACTTCAAGAATTGAAGACATATAGCTGGCCATTATAATACAAACTACCCCCATTAAAATTGTATAAAGTTTAGCTGACACCAATTTTTGTTTTTCCGTCATCGGCCGCAATACACTAATAATGTCCTCGCTAAATACTATACTACCTGAATTTAGAACAGTATCCTGAGTAGACATAACCACACCTATCATGGCAATAATGAAAATCCCATAAAGTATTCCTGGAAAATGTTCTGAAGCAATATAAAGTAAAACTTGGTCATTATTGTCAAGTTCTGGGTATAGGTAATACCCAACACTACCAATAAATACCATTGTTACCACCCAAATTACTAAAAATACCCCTGAGGCAATGGTTGCATTTCGAGCTACTTTATTGTTCTTTGAAGCTAGAAATCTACTTAATGTGCCACCCTCGAGTCCTGTTGCACTAAGAAACCATAACAATAATATACCAAAAATAGCAATTGCTGGTTGTGTATTGAACTCTGTTGTAGTTTGATTAGCTGTTAATTCAATGTATTCTTTCCATGAAAAACTTTCATCAGAAAGTATTAAATAAGTCAAAATTGGTATCAAAATTACGAAATGAATAAATTGAACAGAATCAGTTTGAATCGTTGCTCGAATACCACCAAAATACGAATATAGAATAACCACTATAGTTATAATTGCTATCGACCAGCTTTTTGAAAAACCAAATACATTACTAATTAACTCTCCACCTGCATAACTCATTGCTACTGTTACTGCGCCAAAGAATAACAGAGAGAATATACCAGTAGCTAACCGAACTAATTTATGATTGTGGCTTTTTTCACCTCCAACCAAATCACCAATTGAATAAATATCCTGAAATTTATTTCGTATTCTTGGAACTAGCAGTACTCCAACTATTACCATCCCAATTCCAGATACAGGAATTAAGAGACCCATAAACATACTCTTAGTAAAACCCTCTCTCACTAAACCCATCGTCCAACCAGGACCTATATATAAAGCACATATAGAAGAAAAAATTAGGAAAAACCCTAAGCTTCTATTTGCTACCGCAAATTCTTCAAAGTTTCCTTTTTTCCGGCTAAAAAGGATAAAACCAAAATACATTAACCCGAAAATAAGGACTATCCACTGACTT
>JBBSPJ010000262.1:0-6326 GCA_038258905.1 Cytophagales bacterium | reverse complement strand
ATCCTTTTTTGGACTTAATTCAGGAAAAAACAGGGTGAATTCGCTGAATTTACCTTGTTCAGTTTCTAAGGTGATTTTACCATTCAATCGATCAACCAATGTTTTTACTATGGCTAGTCCGAGGCCATTGGAGCTTTCTCCACCGGTAGGTTGTGCGCTTAGTTTTTTAAACTTCTTAAATAGTTTTGTTTGGTCTTCTTCACTAAATCCCTGGCCAAAATCTTTCACTGCTAACCAAAAGCCACCCTCCTCATTTCTCCCTGCTCTCAAGATTATTTCTGCCCCAAGATTTGAGAATTTTATCGCGTTTGAAATCAAATTGTCTAAAATCCTATTAAGGTAATTCTTATCGGTGAACACCAATTGGTTATTTTCACACTCTATTTTCACTTCAATTTCTTTATTGGTGAGCTCCACCATGAAACTTGATAATTCACCTTCCAAAAGTGTTTTTAAATCTATTTTTGAGGCTATAGGATCTGCTTTATCAATCTCAATGGCGTTTACATCCAGCAAGTCATTGATCAGGTAGGTACCGTGTTTGGAGTTGATTTTTATCATTTCAACATATTGCTTCTGTTCTTCACTCAGCTTGGAAAGCCTGAGCAATTCTGCCAAACCTTTTATTCTATTAAATGGAGATTTAAGATCGTGGGCAACAATACTTAAGAGAGAATCTTTTTCATTATTTAAATCGTCTAATTCCTTATTTCGTAGAAGGAGTTTTTTATTCTGTTCTTCAATTTCTTCATTTTTTAAAGAAATACTGGTTTGATGCTTTTCGATTTCAGAATTTTTATCTAATAATGAATTATTGTACCTTTTCCTTCTTAAAGCAGTTCTGGTAATAATTAGCAATAATAAAATCACCAAAATAGCAATTATCCCTAAGGCATAATTCAATGATTTTTGTTTGCGAATTACTTCTCTATAAGCTTCTTCATTGAGTTTAAGCAGTTGATTCTCTTTTTCTTTTACTTCAATCTCCACTCTTGATTCTAATCGCTCTATTTCTCTGGCAGTTTCAACATTATCAATTTTTTCCTTTAAATCGATATAAGATTTGAATAGCAGATAGGCTTTATCTAACTGACCCCTTCTTTCATAAATATTCGAAAGATAATAATAAGCGTTTTTTTCAATAGCTATATCATTATTTTCAGATGCTAATTCTCGTACCTTTTCAAAGTAAATTTGCGAGCTGCTTAAATTATTTTGTAAATAATAAATTAAACCTATTTGAAAATTGACTTTGTTTAACAAATTGATATTGTTGGATTTTTCTGCAAAGTCAAGTGCTTCGCTGGCACTGGTAAAGGCGATCTTTAATTGCCCTCTACTGGTATTCATTATGGAAATTGCTAATTTTATAATTGCCAGGTTAGCCTTATCGTTTATTCTTTCAGCTATGTCATATGCTTTAGTGAAATAGGATAATGCCTTTTCATATTTCTCCATCTCAACATATATTCCGGCAATTTCAAGGTAAATTGAGATGATGCCAGATGGATCATTAAAGTCTTCCCTGATAGCAGCAGTTTTTAAAGACATTTCTAAAGCTTTCTCTAAATTATTCTGTGTTTGATATAATTCTGCTAAGCTTTTATAACCATAACTAATACCAGTTGAGTCCTGCACTTGCTCAAACACCTCTAATGCCTTAAAAAATGAGTTATAGGCTGCTACGTAATTACCCTGGTTAAAATATAATCTGCCTAAATTGTTTAAAGAATGGCCATATTGTAAAGAATCTCCATTTGCCAAGGCCGAATCTTTGGCTCTTATATAATATTGATAGGCGTTCAAATTATCTCCTTTATAATAATACCCCACTCCCATAAAATTTAAGGGTTGGGTTATATATTTAGAAAACTCTTGTTGAGTGGCTATATCAATTGATTTCTGGCTATAGTAAATGGTACTATCAGGAAAGGATTTCCTGTATTCCCAGGCAATTTGGTTGTAAAGCAATAAGTTCTGCTGAATATTTTCTTTTGATAAGAGCGCTTTTAAGCTATCGATAGTGGCATTATTTTGCCCTACACTCAAATGAGCAAATATAATTAAGTTTAAAACAAGCAGAAATGGTCTATATTTCACAGTTGAGTAAATTTTTAGCAATTTACAGCCTTTTAGCAAATTATCCATTAAATTTTTTGGAGCTTACCATTTATTTTATCGAATTTATAATAAAAGAGAATAATGTCTTCACACCATGTAATTAGAGATGAGCAGGAACCGCCTTTGTTCATACTGCACCAATCTCAAAATGTTGCCTTGTTAAAACAACTATTAGGTTGGTCTCCTTCTGTTTGGGTAATGGAACCTGTGGCTGAATGGGTAATGTCTTTAGATGTTAAAATTGATGGCGTTTTGACTATAGAACCTGAAAAACACCAAAACATTAATCAACAAATCGGGGAATATAGTTTAGCGTTGCTCAAGGAAGAGGATGTCTTTGGCTCAATTTATCAAGTATTAGCAGGTAAAGAATATACTGGAATTCATATTTTCTGTGATTCAAATCAAAGAGATGAATTATTAAAGAAGGTGAGTAAGCAAATTTATAATCTGCCTGTTACTTTAATAACAGATTTTGAGACTAATATTATAATAAAGAAAACGAAGTTTCGGAAATGGTATTCAAAAGGAACTCAATTACAAATCTTAAAAGGGGAATTATCTGAAAATGATAATCTGGAAAGAGTGGGGGAGAATTATTTAATAAAAAATGAAGGAATCGTACAGATAAATTCTAAAGATTCCATCATCATTCTTAAAGAAATTTAGCCATAAATTTGGTTAAGTACTTCTGCTAAACGAACCCCAGCTTTGAGTATTCGTTCCTGCACTGTATCCCAATTTTTATAAGCGTATTCATATCTTAATTTTTTATCCTCAGGGAAATCATAAACTTGAGACCGCAAGGCAATCGCTTCCCTTACCCAGGTATCAAGAGGGTCATTTTGCCATTTAGCTACTTTTTCTTTTTTCGAAACATCCACTGCTTTAGCCAATTCAGTATAGCTGAGGTCTTTGCCATCAATCATTTCGCTATCCCATACTTTATGCAAGTTAGAGGACTTCCCGAACCATTGTAATTTCACATCATTACTTCCTTTATCTTCTCCATTACCCACGTGGCATGGTTGATGGATATCACCCACCAGATGAATCAACATTTTAACATATTCCTGCTCTGTTTTGGCATCTAAACCACCAGCATTCAATTCTTTTATTAAACGCTCAATGGTCATTATAATATCACCATTAGGGTTTTTATCAGTTTGCTCATAAGTTTTGCCATCCGGAATAGCAACCCAGTGCCAGTCAGCGGTATAATCATAAGCTTTATCCGATCTCACTTCGTCCATCCACACGCTGGCAATTGCTAATGATTCCCCATTAAGAATGGCGGTTAACCTCTTTTGTGCTTTTTTATTGAGGTATTTTGATGCAATTTCTCCTATGGCTCTATGGCCAGTTTGCCCCCATGAAAAAGCTTGGGAAAAAGAAAATATAATTACCAATAGTGTACTTAATACTTTTAAACGCATATTTTTTGTCAAATTAATTTGCAAAGATAAAACTTTTATGGGGAGTAATTTTATTTTTTGTCTCTCAATTTTTGCAATTCAAGCCATTCATCTCTCAATCGAGCCGCTTCAATAAAATCGAGGTCTTTGGCTGCTGCTTCCATTTTCTTTTGTGTTGCTTTTACCATTTTGTCAAGGCCGGCTTTATCCAGGTATTGAACCACCGGATCAGCTGCAACTGAAGTTTCTTCAGGGCCTGCATAATATTTTTGCTGGGAAGTTTTCTTAGAATCCACAGCTACTGTTTGTCCTAATATTGATTCCCTTGATTTGAAAATTGTTTTTGGTGTAATACCATGTTTTTTATTATACTCGGCTTGTACGGCCCTTCTTCTGTTAGTTTCATCAATGGCAGTCTGCATGGAGTCTGTCATTTTATCGGCATACATAATCACTTTACCTTTTTCATTTCTGGCTGCACGGCCAATAGTCTGTATCAAAGATCTCTGATTTCTTAAAAATCCTTCTTTGTCTGCATCCAAAATGGCTACTAAGGAAACTTCCGGTAAATCCAGCCCCTCACGGAGTAAGTTTACTCCAACCAAAACATCAAACTCTCCAAGGCGCAGGTCTCTTAATATTTCTACTCTGTCTAGAGTAGTTACTTCAGAGTGTATATAGCGAGATTTTACACCGGCTCTTCCCAGAAATTTATGCATCTCTTCAGCCATTCGCTTAGTTAGGGTAGTAATTAAAACCCTTTCATTAAGCTTTACTCGCTCATCTATTTCCTCCAACAAGTCATCTATTTGATTACCGCTTGGTCTTACATCAATTTCAGGATCTAGTAAGCCGGTTGGTCTAATTACTTGCTCTACCACTGATCCTTCCGTTTTGCGCAGTTCATAATCTGCCGGAGTAGCCGTAACATATACAGTTTGGCCAATCATGGCTTCAAATTCATTGAATGTAAGCGGGCGGTTGTCCATTGCAGATGGCAAACGGTAGCCATAGTCGACTAAATTTATCTTTCTTGCCCTATCACCCCCATACATAGCACGTACCTGGGGCACAGTTACATGGCTCTCATCAATTACCATTAAATAATCATCCGGGAAGTAATCTAATAAGCAGAAGGGCCTGGTGCCTGGTTCTCTTCTGTCAAAATAGCGTGAATAATTCTCTACACCTGAGCAATAGCCTAATTCGCGCATCATTTCAATATCGAATTCAGTTCTTTCTTTTAATCTTTTGGCTTCCAGAAAACGGCCATCTCTTTCAAAAAATTTCACCTGCTCTACCATGTCGTCTTGAATTTCCTTAATGGCCTGGTGCAAAACATCCTTACCGGTTACAAATAAATTAGCAGGGAAAATGCTGATCATTTTCTCATCCGAAATCTTCTTTCCGGTATCAGGTTCAATACGTTGAATGGCTTCCACTTCATCGCCCCAAAAGAAAATGCGGTAAGCAAAATCACCATAAGCCACAAAAATATCTACTGTGTCGCCTTTTACCCGGAAGGTTCCTCTTTTAAATTCTGCTGTGGTTCTGTTGTATAAAATATCTACAAAGGCAAAAAGCAGTTGATTTCGGGGGATTTTATCTCCTTCCTGAATTCGGATAATATTCTTACCGAATTCGTCTGGATTACCAATACCATAAATGCATGAAACCGAGGCAATCACCATTACATCTCTTCTGCCTGATAATAAAGAAGAGGTAGCACTTAAGCGCAGTTTTTCAATTTCTTCATTGATGGATAAATCTTTTTCAATATATAAATTGCTGGAAGGTATAAAGGCTTCCGGCTGATAGTAATCGTAATAAGAAATAAAATATTCAACCGCATTATCAGGAAAGAATTGTTTGAATTCACCATATAGCTGTGCGGCCAGTGTTTTGTTATGACTTAAAACTAAGGTAGGTTTTTGAACGCGCTCTATCAGGTTGGCAATGGTAAAAGTTTTACCTGATCCGGTTACTCCTAATAATACCTGATCCTGCTCACCTGCTTCTATCCCTTTTTGTAATTGATTGATAGCATTGGGCTGATCCCCGGTAGGTACAAAATCACTTTTAATTTTAAAATCCATAAGTACTACAAACGATCAATAAGTAAAATGTTTGCACAAAATAATATGGCTTATTAATTATGCCAAATCTCCCAAGCTTTATTCGCCTGTTCCACCAACATTTCATACCCATTTTTTACCTTAGCCCCTTGTTGCAATCCGGCTTTCATAAAGGCAGTTTCAGATGGATTATAGACCAAATCATGTAAATAATGTTCCGAGCTTAATAAATGATAAGGTATATCAGGCTTTTCATCTACTTTTGGGGCGGTGCCCAGGGGACTTGTATTAATTATGAGATGACTTTCCTTCATAATATTAGGATCATCTTTCAAATCTTCATAAGTCATACCTTTTTCTTGGTTTCTGGAAACCAAGTGATAAGGAATTTTTAATTCATCTAAGGTAAATTGTACGGCCTTGGCGGCCCCACCGGTTCCTAAAATTAAAGCATTTGATTTAAAATTTTCCTCAATCAAACGTTGAAGTGAAATTTTAAAGCCGAAGCAGTCTGAATTGAAACCAATTTTTTCACCATTCACAAATTTTATCACATTCACTGCTCCAATGGCTAAGGCACTCTGGTCTAAACTATCCAAATAAGGAATTACCTGTTCTTTATAAGGAATGGTTACATTAAGCCCTTTGATATCCTGTTTTTTTACTAAATCAGTAAATTCCTCTATACTTTTTAAAGAGAATAACTCATAAGAGT
>JBBSPJ010000261.1:0-6344 GCA_038258905.1 Cytophagales bacterium | reverse complement strand
TTTATAATATTTATTAATTTCATTTTTATAGTAAGGAGTAAAGCTAGGTGGAACACTTTGTAATTGTTCTATCTCCCGCTCTTTCAACTTTAAATATTCATCAAAGGCGTTAGGTAAACGCACTTTTTCGTAATCAGTTGCTGTTTCACCTTTTCTTTTATCGTCTTCTTCTTGTTCCTGCTTGGCCTTGTCAGCTTCTAATAAGCGAGTAACAATTTTTTTCTGTCTCTCAATTAACTTACCATCTAATCTCTTATTCACTAAATCTTCTTCTATTTTTTCCATCTCCTCTATTACTTCACCAAGACCTCCAGCTTTACTCCCCTCGCCTTCTCCTTTTTGCTCGCCCTTCATCATCTCTTTTATCATCTGTTTAATTCTGGCTTGCTCTGCTGCTAGTTCAGCTAAGCCTTCCGACATTTGTCTCCCACTTTTCTGGCCTTCCGATAGTTCTTTAGTTGCCTGATTAAGGGCTTTTTGTAATTCCCCAGCTCCAGGCTTTTGGTTGTTGCCAGAACCTGATTTCTCTCCAGAACCCTGACTTGCCTGCATATCCATTTGCATTTGCTCCAGTACGTCATCCAGCATTAAAGCTAAATTATTCATAGAGGTCATAGCAAACTGCTGTTGACCTACAGCCAGGTTTTTATCTCTTTCTTTTAATGCTGCAATGCTTTTTTGCATAGATTCATTCATCTCAGTCATTTCTTTTGTGATGAACGACTTTAATTGAAAAACTCTTTCTGCCAAAGTTGTTAAACTGTCTTCAATGATTTTTGAATCATTCATCATATTGAGCTGCTTTTCAGATAAGCTTAAAAATCTTGGATCACTAGCATTCACCTCTCTAAAGCTCTTCATTAGGCCTTCTTGCCTGAAAGAAAGCTTTAGAAGGTTATCTACAATGTCTTTCAGATCATCAATATTTTCCTGCATCATTTCCATTTGCATGCCTGATGCCATTTGAGCCATCGATTGACTCATTTGTTTCATTGCATCAGAGGCTTTCTTCTGTTTCTGACTCGCTCCTTCTTTATTGCCCTTTTGTAATTCCTGGCTACTCTCCTGCTGTGCCTGATCTACTTCGTTTTCTTCTTCTTTAGTGCTTTTAATAGCGTTGGGTTGTTTTAAATCCTGATTTCTTTCCTTAATATCTTCCATGGCCTTTTTACTTTCCTCAAAGGCATCGTTCAATTCTTCTTGTCTTTTTAATGCTTCCTCATCATCTGAGTTAGCCTTATATTGAGTGCCAGGCTCTTCTTTATCGGCTTTCTCCTGGTTTTCTTCACTGAGCTCTGCTTGTTTCTCAGCCTGTTTTTCTAATTCATTCATTACTTGATTCATGTCATACTGAATCTCCAACCTTTTGAAAAGCTCCATTAAGCGCTCCATTTCTTTTAATCGGTTCTTTTCACGCTTTTTCAAATCTTCAATTGATTCTCTGAATTCATCTGAGGAATTATTCTGTTGCATCAATTCTTTTAGTTTTTCTAATAACTCATCATTTTCATCTCTGAGCATTTCCTCCATCAAACTTTGTAGTTGATCTGATTTTTCTTTCAAATCAGGGTTTTGCTGATTGAACTTCTCCCGCTTTAAACTATTTTCTTCACTTTTATTCTTTATTTCTTGAAGCTGTTTCTTTAAATCTTCATTGTCTTTTAAAACGTCCTCTAATAACTTTTTATCTTCCCAGTTAAGGTTTCTCTTGGTTTTCAAAACCTCTTCTAAATCCTGAAGCTTTTTATTAAGCGATCTAGACTCTTTAATGTTCTTATCTAATTGATTTTCAGTGTTTTGAGCTGTATTTTTAATGTCTTCTTCAATTGCTTTATGATTAGGTAATCTTATAGTTTTAATGGAGGATCTTGTACTTTTTGCTCCATTTATAGCATCATTATCCGCTACTTCTACATAGTATTGGATAATATCATTTTCATTTTGTAAAAGAGAATCTATCCTCCAGAGTTTAAAGTATTTTTGATTTAAGATATCTCTCTTAAATGGTAAATTAATAATACTCTTAGATTTAATTTCACCATTATTAATTATGCTATAGTGTAGATTAAGTTTGGAAAACCCATAATCATCAGCAATTTCACCGGCCAATGCCACCTGATTAAATAAGCTGCTATCATTAATAGCCTCTAAGGTAATGTCGGGTGATTTGTCTTTTACTACTTCAACAGAATAATCCGTTTTTCGGGCTGCTTCAGCATTACTGTTCAATAGACGAATCTGATAATCTTCAGAATTGTAGAGTGTTTTTTGCAGGCGGAAGCTTTTATCACTAATTTTTTCAAATTTGATTTGGTTATCATTACTTTTATTCGTCTGATAAATTACTTCTTCAGTCGCTTTACTCTCTATCCACCATTTCACCTGGGTTCCTTCAGGAATAATTAAATTTCCAGTATTTTCAATTCTTTCTCTATTGCTTCCAGTATAAGCAGGATACTCCAGTTCAATTGCCATATTTTGGATTACAGGTCTATCGTATACCTTTAATTCGTAGCTAATTGATTTAAATCCTGCTCCTTCAAAATAAAATTCAGTATCGCTTTGTGGGTTATTTATGGTAAATTCAAAGGAGTTAGGGCTTATTTTTTGAAGTTTTTGCTTAATTCCATCTCTAAGAATATATGCTTCACCAGGTATTTGAGCACCTGATAGTTTCAAATTGAGCAGGAAGGGCTCTCCCCTGAAAGCAATTAGTTCATTGTTTTCCACGTGGAACGTAAAGGGTGCTTCAGGCACAAACTCTTCGTTAAATTTTATAATTCTATAGCTCCCCTCTGTTATCATATAAGGGGCGAACATTAATACTGTTATCAATAAAATAATTGGAATGATTACGAACGGGAAATATTTTTTATTGCTCTTTTGAATCTTAATACTATCGCTAAAGTTAAAAATATTTAGCCCCTCTGATTTTTGAATAATACTAGCCTGAATGAGAGAGTTTTCCTGATTTGTTATATCATTTAACTGTATAAAATTCAGTAGCTTATCATTAATATCAGGGAAAAAATCGCCAATTTGAGTAGCAGCATCTTTATTGCTTAGATTCTTTCCATTATTTACTAAATGATAAGCAGGTATAGCAATATATTTGATAAGGAAATATAGGCCACTAACTATATATATGATAAATAGGAGGGCACGAAATCCACTATTAAACTGAATTTGATACTCCATCAGGCTTAAGCCTAAAAACGCAATAAGCAAATAGGCAAGGGAGATTAGAAAACCCTTGAATAGCTGATTTAAAAAGTACTTTCTTTTGTACTGTTTCAGTTTTTGTAGAATGTTCGCTATTTGATTTTTATTGTTCACTTATTTAGTAACGAGAATTTTATCACAATGATTTCCACAGACTTAATGAATATTTAAGGTTTTAAAACTATTTTAATTGGACAATGGTCGGAATGATGCACATCAGGCAAAATACTTGCGCTTTCGAGTTTTTTTTCCAGAGAATCTGTTATCATGTGATAGTCTATTCTCCACCCTTTATTTCTTTCTCTTGCCGCAGCTCTATAGCTCCACCAACTATAATTATCTGGTTCCTTATTTAAGTGACGGAAGCTATCAATGAAACCATCACCTAAAAATGTACTCATCCAATCTCTTTCTTCCGGTAAAAAACCCGAGCTTTTTTTATTACTCACCGGGTCATGAATGTCTATAGCCTGATGGCAGATATTATAATCACCACAAATAAGCAGGTTAGGGATTTCTTTTTTTAATTCTATGATGTAATTTCTAAAATCTTGCAGCCATTGCATTTTAAATGATTGCCGAGCATCTCCACTGGAGCCACTTGGCATATATGTGTTGAGCACAGAAAAATCGGCAAAATCAGCACGGATTACACGGCCTTCGCAATCATAGATATCCATATTGCAACCAATGGCCACCTTATTTGGCTGTATTTTGGTAAATATGGCTACACCGCTATAGCCTTTCTTTTGTGCCGAATGCCAGTAAATATCATAGCCAAGCTCTTTGTAAATTGACAAATCAACTTGATCTTCATTGGCTTTTACCTCCTGTAAACAAATTACATCAGGGTTTTCTTTTTTGAGCCAATCTCCAAAACCCTTCCTTTCGGCGGCTCTAATGCCATTTACATTATAAGAAATAATCTTCATTTGCTACTTTCTATAATTTTGCAGACTTAAAGTCCAATTTCTTGCTCAAAATACTCAATTACATGCATTTTAAGCAATTTTTCCTGGTCTAATATATCGAAATGGGGTAATTGTTTCACTAATTTCCAATGTGGCCACCCCTGCTCATCAATTCCTTCTAATTCATAAAAGCCGGAAAGACTTAATACTTTGCAAATGGCAATATGCATTAAGTCTTGTTTTTCCTCTTTACTGAAACTATGAGGGCCTTTTCCTAATTCCTGAACCCCGATAAGAAACAGCACAGCGTTCATGTCCTTGGGCTTTCTACCAATTGCGTCTTTCAGTTGCAATCGCAAAGCCTGCCATTTCCTTTCAAGATCCAGGTCTTTTTTAATCATTTTGTTCGCTGTTTTCTTTTAAGGCTTCCCAAAATTCCACCGCTCTTCTTAGGTGTGGTATTACAATGGTACCACCGATTAAATTAGCGATAGAGAAAATTTCGAAAATTTGATCGTCATCCACACCCAACTCGTAACATTTGCCTAAATGGTATCGCACACAATCATCGCAACGTAACACCATTGAGCTGGAAAGCCCAATCATCTCCTTGGTTTTTTTATCGATGCTACCCTCAGCAAAAGCGTTGGTATCTAAATTAAAAATCCTTTTTAGGATCTTGTTATTGGACCCTACTATTTTATCATTCATTTTTGAACGATATTCATTGAATTCTTCTATTTTGTTCATATATTATATCAGAAATTATTGAAAGCATTAGATTTCAAGATAAAATCCTAAATCAATGCAATTTAACCCGTAAAGTTAGCTTTTGTCATGGTATCTACCCAATCCTTTTCGCTAATTGTATATGATTTTATTTCTTTATTTTTTCCTAACTACTGTTCAGCATGTAATTTAACCTTAACTAAGTCGGAAGAGTTTATCTGCACCCACTGCAGATCAGAAATAAATTTAAGTAATATTCACAAAGACCAACCCAATATTTTGCACCCGAGGTTTTTTGAAATACCCAATTTACAATATGCTCTTACCTATGCCTGGTATCAAAAGGATAGTGTAATACAAAAATTGTTGCATCAGTTAAAGTACGAGGGAGAGGAAGCCTTAGGGGTGTTTTTAGGTGAAGTTTATGGAAAAGATTTGAAGGATTTTCAATATGATGAAAGGTGGGATATTATAACCTCGGTACCCCTGCATTATAAAAAATTCAGGAAAAGAGGCTTTAACCAAAGCGATAAAATTGCGGAAGGCTTAAGTATAGCTTTAGATTTACCCTTTCAAAAACTCCTGAAAAAACAAGTAAACCGTAAAAGCCAGACGAAAAAGCACAGATTGGAACGTTTTAGTAATGTAGAGGCTACTTTTGCCCTATTAAATATAGCAAAGGATTTAAAAGGAACACGAATTTTAGTGGTTGATGATGTACTGACTACAGGCGCAACCATTCAGGCGGCTTGCCAACCTTTGATTGAAAAAGGAGCAAAAGTTTCTATTTTAACCATGGCTGCTGTGAAGTGAGTAGCAATTGTAAGAAAGTATTAAGTTCATCTTGAATGGTAGGTTTTTTTTTGCTTTTACTGTGACTATAATGGATAAAGATCAAGGTGAAAAGACAGGATCACACGACTAAAGTCTACAAAAAACGAGCCCCAAAGTGGGCGAAATCATTAACCTAGGGCTCTTGCCCTAGGTATATCTGGCAACATACGCTGATTTTGGCGGTATTTTTGTTCCGGCGCAGCAAGGAAAACAAAAATGATGACAAAATCTGTTGTGAAACTTTACTAGTTATGAATTGACACCTTTGCATTAAATTCATGGTAGAATCGTTTTTTATTAGATTCTCTATCAAATAGTACTTTTCACTAGTCTTGAAACTCTTTTTTAATCACCACTTCTTATACTTCAGTGATTGGACTGTGCGCCACAGTCCACGGAAACAGAACATTTTAAAATTAGTAAACTAGGTTTGCGTAGCTTCCTGAATGTTGAGAAAAAATTTTCTACCCCAACTCCTTCACCAAACCCTCTAAATCCAATCTTCGGGTGTACATTTCTATAGAACCCTCTTCATTTTTGGGCCATAAGTCTTTGGGTCTGTCCCAATACAGCTCCACCCCATTTTTATCCGGATCATCCAGGTATAAAGCCTCCGACACCCCATGATCTGCTGCTCCGGTGAAAGGA